>CABTZP010000022.1 GCA_902489375.1 uncultured Tissierellia bacterium
CCCCTGCTTGTAAGGCAGATGCTCTCCCAACTGAGCTAAGCGTCCACGCATTGACCCTACCGGGATTCGAACCCGGAATACCGCCGTGAAAGGGCGATGTCTTAACCGTTTGACCATAGGGCCGAAATGACGTTACTAAGATAGTTTAAGGAAAACCATCTGCCTTGTCAAGCAAAATTCACTTTTTCTTAACAAAAACCATTTCATTTCCCAAATGCTTTGACCCTTCTGCCTGAAAAAGGCCAAAACGACGGCCGCCGCTTCTCAGCGCATCCGGTCAGATGCTTCATGGAACTTAGAAAAGGTAGTGATGAATCCATTCCCTTTCTTCTTCATCCAAGTTCGTTTCATCTTGAAGGGTCAAAATTTCAGGGCCATCCTTCCGGATGGCAAAGGTGTGTTCGAACTGGCAGCTCTTTTTCCCATCCGCCGTCCGGGCAGTCCATCCGTTTTCATCCATTTTCACCTGCCAAACTCCGGCATTGATCATGGGTTCTACGGTAAGGACCATATTTTCCATTAGTCTGGGGCCCTTTCTTGGGGTCGCATAATGAAGAACCTGAGGGGCTTCGTGCATTTCACTTCCGATGCCATGGCCCACGAAATCACGGACAACGGAAAAGCCCTGATCCTCCACAAAGGGTTGGATGGCTTTGCCGATCTCAACGAGGCGGTTTCCAGCCTGGCAGGCTTCGATCCCCCTGTAAAGCGCTTTTTCGGTAACTTCCATGAGCTTTTGATCTTCAGGAGAAAGCTGACCAATGCCATAAGACCAGCAGGAATCAGATAAATAACCATGGTAGGAAACCACATTATCAATCGAGAGGATATCCCCCTCCTGAAGTTTTCTTTCATTAGGAAAGCCATGACAAACCTCGTCATTAACCGAGGTGCAGAGGGCAAAGGGGAAGTCTTCATAACCCAGCTGGGCCGGGATTGCGCCCTTAAAGCGCATAAAAGCCTCCGCAAAATCATTGACCTGGAGGGTGGTCAGTCCCGGTCTTAAAATTTCTCGAATGGCAAGATGGGTCTTTGAGAGGATTTTCCCAGATTCTTTCATCCCTTGAATTTGTTCATCAGTTTTAATCGTAATCATATTCGCTCTTTCTGTTTACAGACTTTCCATCAGCTGAAAGGCTTTTGGAATTTTTTCTAAAATATCCCCGGCAATCAGGCTTTCTTCCCCTCTATCCAGGGCTGCCAGGTCCCCGGCCAGGCCATGAAGATAGGGGCCGAGTCTCATCGCCGTCCAAGGGTCATAGCCCCGGCCAAGAAGGGCTGTGAGGATTCCGGTTAAAACATCCCCCGCTCCCGCCGTTGCCATGCCGGAATTACCGCTGGGATTGACCCAGATCCGGCCGCCTTCTGCGGCAACGGTTCCCCTTCCTTTTAAGATCAGGCCAAGTTCGTACTTTTGTGCGAAATCAGCTGCCGCTTTTTTTCGGTCTTTTCGAATCTCTTCCAGCGAAAGGCCGGAAATTCGACTCATTTCCATTTCGTGGGGAGTTAAAAGCTTAAAGGCTTTTCCCTTCTTGAGGTATTCCGGATGATTGGAAAGGGCATTGATGGCATCGGCATCAATTACCATCGGCTTGTCAACGTGTTCAAAGAGCGTGCAAAGAAAGTCCGCAGCCGTAGGATCCTTCCCCATTCCCGGGCCGATCCCGATCGCATCGACATCCTCAATCCTTTCTAAAAGCTCTTCGCCCATCGAAGAAGTAAAACGCTCCTCGCCTGATCTGCCGATGGGTCTTACAATCACCTCACTGAGCTTGATTTGGCAGATCTCCCCGATCTTCGCGGGGACAATGGCATAGGATAATCCCGATCCAGCCCGCAGGGCCGCCTGAGAAGAAAGGCAAATCGAACCCGCCATGCCAAAAGATCCGCCAATCAGGGCAACTTTTCCAAATGTTCCCTTGTGTCCATTTTTTTCCCTTTTTATAAGAAGGGGATGAAGGTCCAAACAAAGCCGGTCCATGGGAATGAAAGGGTCCTCTTTTCGGCCTGAAAAGGGCATGCCCAGACAGATGGCCATGGCATAGTCCCCGTCATGGGAAAGCGTTACCGCCATCGAAGAAAGACCGGCCCGCTTTAAATAAGCCTCGGCCTTTCCTTCAAAAACAAGCTCTGGTCTTCCCTCTTCATCATGAAAAAGATGAATTTCTTTAAAGGCGTAATGGCCAAGCCCCTTCCCCAGGCATTTGACCGCAGCTTCTTTAACGGCAAAAATGCCAGCAAGGGTTTGGGGCCGCTTACCTTTTTTTCTATAATATTCTTTTTCTTCCGGACAAAGGATTTTTTCAGCAAAAGCCTCGGGATCAGGTAAGTGCCTAATCCTTGAAATCTGAACCAAATCGGCGCCAATTCTCATTTATCGGATCCTTTTTCCAGAAGCTTTTCCCAGGCTTCTTCGGCCTCGGCTCGAATTTGATCCAGATCTCCCTGGACAAGCCTTCCCTCTTTTACAACTATTTTTCCGTTTACCATCGTCAAAGAAACGTTGCTGCCATAAGTAGAATAAAGGATCGCCGCCTCGACATCCATTGGCCATGGGGTATGGCCAATATTGTCAAAGTCAATGAGAATGAGATCCGCGATTTTTCCCACTTCGATTGAGCCGATTTGATCTTCCATGCCCAGGCCCCTGGCACCGCCCAAGGTAGCTAACTCTAACATCGTTGAAGCCAGCGCCGCCTGGGGATCAAGATCATGGCCCTTTTGGATGAAAGAACCCAGGGTCATATCCCGGAACATATCCTGAAGGTTATTCGACGAAGCCCCATCGGTTCCGAAGGCGACATTGACCCCGGCCCGGCGAAGCTTTTCCAGGGGCATAAAACCCGAAGCCAGCTTCATATTCGAGGCAGGATTGTAGACGGCAGTCACCTTTCTTTTTTTTAGGATTTCGATATCTTCATCGGTAAGCCAGACACAGTGAGCAGCCAAGGTTGGCAGGTCAAAAAAACCGATCTCATCGTAGACCTCCGCCGGGGTTTTCCCGTACTTTTCAAGACAATCGTCACGTTCTTTTTGGGTCTCGGAAAGGTGAATATTTAGTCCGCATCCCAAAGACTCCGCGAGATCCCGGTGGGCCTTCAAAGATTCCAGCGTGTTGGTATAAATGGCATGAGAGCCGATCAGGGTTCTTATTCGTCCCTCTGCTTGCCCATTCCAGTTTTTGTAAAAGGCCTTTTCATTTTCCAGATCTGCTTTGCTATTGGTCGCCATGAGTCCCCGGGAAAGAAAGGCACGGATGCCCATCTCTTCCGCAGTTTCGGCAACGGCGTCCATCTCATAATACATATCGACATAGGTAGTTGTCCCCGTTAAAAGCATTTCTGCGGTGTTTAGCCTTGCGCCCTTCTTAATGTCCTCCCGGCTCAGCTCCGCTTCTAAAGGCCAAATATAGTCATTGAGCCATTCATCCAAAGAAACATCGTTTCCAAAATTTCGAAAAAGGCTCATGGAGATGTGGGTGTGCGCATTGATCAGCCCCGGCATCAGTATTTTACCCCGGCAATCGATTCGCTGATCCCCCTCCTGAAAAAGCTCATCTTCAGCAATGGCCGCGATACGGTTGCCCTCGACGCGGACATTGGCCTGATCATAAAGGGTCCTTTGAGGATCCATGGTCAGAACACTTGCCCCCTCAAAACAAATTCCCATCTTCTTTCCTTTCTATCTTGATCCGATCAATCTCGATCTTCCCATTTGAATCCTCTGCAAAGTCTTCCCCTTCTTCTAATTCATTCCACTGGTTAGGGCCGCGTCCTCCTGTGCGAACGTTGGGATCCCGTGACAAGCCGGCCATGATCTTAGGAAAGCATCCGGCAAAGAAATCTTCATTTTGGTTTAATCCCTCCCAGGCCTCCAGCCCTTCCCGAATGCTCCTTTTAAGTTCCTCCATCCCATCCAGGGTAAAATTTTTGGCCATGGCCTTTCGAAGGACATATTTAATATAGGCGTAGGCCAGCTGATCGATGAAATTTTCTTCCTTTTCCAGGTGTGCGCTTGTCGTTTCAAAAACCTGGCTGATCGCCTGATTAATCCGAAAATACAGATAATCAATAAAGGTCCGGTAAACTTCCGATCGTTCCTGGGAGGGATTGAGGTCAAAAAGGATATGAACCAGGAGATTCCAGGTTAAATCTTCATTCATGGCTTTCTCCAGCCCCTCCCCGAGAAGAGCGGTTACCTTGCTGTGAAAGTGGATGGGCGGGTCCAGAAGGATGGTGTATCCAATATCTTCCAGATCGATCTTCGCCCGGTTCGCTTCATCCAGGATGCGGATAAATTCCGTTGCCATGCCTTCCCGAGATTCATAGGTGACCCGGGTAAAGAGGAACTCGGTAATCAAGTCCGTTTGATCTCGGAAATCAAAGACCAATTTCCTTTTTTCCCGAATGGGGATAACATAGACATTTTGGATGATATTGCCCACCAGGGTCTGGAGCTGGGTGTTGGTTGAGCTGATATCCAGGGTGTCCAGGCCGGTTAAGTGATCGTAGACCATCTCCAGCTGAGAATCAATATTAATCAGATTAAAGCGGATTGATTCCATAATTTCACGGACAAATTTTTCCGTAACCAAATAATTATAATTTTTATAGAGAATTTTATGGTCGATCTCATTCCAGAAGACATTGACAATGGATTTGATTTGAAGTTCAAAGTTTAAGGTATGGTCCCCCCGAAAGCGTCCATCCAAGCGGTAAGATTTGACCCCGTTTTTCTGATTTTTTGGCTGCTTGTCCCCAAGCCGAAGCTCAATGCGGGGATCCTTTTTCGCCTGGTAATATTGGTCTTCCCCTTTCAGGGGAAAATGGGCAAAAAGCGCCCGATATACTTCCTTTTCATCGTTCATGAAATGGCATTCCACCCGGCAGCCGATAATATCAGAAAGCTGATCAAAAACCTCTTCCGGCGTTTTTCCTTGAGAATAGAGCCCCTGACGGACAATCTTCTCCTTCAGGGAGCCATCCTCTTTAATTCGTGAGGAATAATTGACAAACCAGTCCTGATCCATAAAAATATCGAGAAAAAAATCGTCCAGGGCACGGGCGCTTTCTTCTAATTCTTCGTTCAAACTTTTTTTATAGGCAATGACATCATCGATAAAGTTAAATAACTGCAGCTTCAGTTCTCTCACCTCACTTATCATCGGACTTTTTGGAAGGCTTGGGAAAATAATCAACCAGCTGATACTCATCGATCAGAGCCAGGGCTGAATGCAAAAGCCGGGCTGTGATCCCCCAGATCAGGGCTTCTTTATGGGGATAAAAAAGGACCCGGTAGCTTCCCATTTGCCAGGGGTAGTTTTTCCCCTGGGGAATCCAATCCAAAGGAAAATTCTCAGCTATCTTTAGGCTGATCGGATTATCCGTAATCAGGGGAGGATTTTCCCGAAAATAGGAAATGGGGACGGTAAAAACCCGGGAAACTTCGTCGGGCAAGTAGGTATTCTGGTAATCCGTAAGCAGGCCGATAAAGGTATCAAGTCTTTTCCCCGCCGGGGTAATCAGGGTGTCTCCTCGGCCCAGGATTTTCATTTGCCCCTCATTAAGGGCCAGCTCTTCTCGGCACTCCCGAAGAGCTGCCTCTTGCGGCCCCTCCCCTTCTTCCACGGCGCCGCCTGGAAAACTAACCTCTCCAGGCTGGTTTTTTAAATTTGATGAGCGCACTTCAAAAAGAAAATGCCAGTCTCCTTCCACTTGAAGAAGCGGAATGAAGATGGCATAAGATCTCCAGCAAAGTTCACTAATTAGTTCCGGTTTTCTCTTTTTAAAATCTTCCATCATTTCCTGCGAGTCCCTTTTTTTCCGCTTATACTAACATTTATTATACCTCAAGAAAGAATCTGGGAAAAAGGATCGCCGTCGCCTTCTTCATGGGATAAGAAGAGCCTATGACCTATTTTTCGACCTGGTACTTTTTCCTGAAGATTAACAAGGCTTGATAGGTTTACTTTTTCACTCAAATAGAATATATTTTAAATGACTTCAAGTTTTCTTTATATTTCAAGAATAGAAAGGATAATTTTATGAATTTGGCGAAAATTTCTGCAAACGGCCAGATTACAGTGCCAGTAGAAATACGGCGGTTACTTGGCTTAAAGTCTGGAGATAAAATTTTGTTTTTCCAAAAGCAAGATGGGGAAGTTGTTGTAAGCAACGCTTCTTCCAAAGCAATTCGCAAAGCGCAGGCTGCTTTTTCCGGAGCTGCTGAAGAAATGGGCATTTCCAATGAAGACGATATTCAGGCGTTAGTAGACGATGTACGGTACGGAAAGGAAAAGTAACGTGCGAATATTGATTGACACAAATATTCTCTTTTCCGCATTGGTCTTTCCAAGCTCCAAACTGGCGCAAACATTTCTTTATATCGCAGATAATCACGAGATTGTCCTATGTGACCGCAACATTGCTGAATTGCGACATATTCTGAAACAAAAAGCACCGAAATTCTTGCCCGATGCAGAAGTGCTTCTTGCAGAAATGTCCTATGAGCTAATCCCAGCGGTAGACCATGCGGAGAAATTGATACGAGATGCAAAAGACCAACCAATCTTAAATGCGGCGATCGTGTCAAATGTGGATATCATTCTCACAGGAGATAAAGATTTTTTAAGCCTTGAAATGGAACACCCAAAATGTATGACGATTGCACAATTTTCTGAAAGTGAGGGCTTGGAAGAATAATTCTTATGCGCCGAAAAAAAATAGGTCAGGAACCTGAAAGCAGGTTCCCGACCTATTTTTCTTAATGATTAGCGTTCATTATATCATCCATCTCGTTTTTAAAATACGTTTTCTTTAAGCCTCTGCCCATTTTGATTTTCTTTTCAACACAAAAATTGTGGCAACGAGGATAAAAATATGCGGAAGGTATATTAAGAAATCGCCCCATCTTGTCATCCCCATGATGGCCATAAAGGAGACGGTCACCGAAAAGAGATAGGCTGCGCACAGTATCCCCCAGATAATTGGATTTTTAAAGACAATCAGATGAATTAGCACAGCCAGGCCAAGAAGATAAGCGCCAATTGTCATGGGATTTAGCTTAACAAATAAGGAGCTTAACTGATCATAAACCAATCCCTCTGCGCCAAACATCCAATAGAGATAGCTTGCAAAATATAGTAATACCAATCCTTCAAAGAGGCCGGCAAACATTTTTATAAGCTTTTTTTGCTCACCGTTATTCTGCATGAGAACCTCCTTCCTTACAAACCAAGTGATCTAAGGTATCAAATAACAAGGCCAGGGTCAGGCTCGAAGAGATGATGAACAGGGTAGCAAAAAGATAAAAGGGAGGGCCTGCATTTTCCATTTCACCAATAACGAAGACCGAAGCTAAAGTATAGGCTGCCTGAACGTAGAAAATTTTTTTCATAAAAAGGAAAAAACCTTTCTCCTTTTCTTTTCCATCCCTTCTCTTTAAGGCAGACGCAAATTGAAATACCTTGGCCAAAGCGATCATTGTTGGAAGACCGTTCAGCGCCCCTAAAACCATGGTCGCCCTGGGGTGAGTCAGCCACTGACTATTTCCGGAGCAGATGAGGTAACAAATTAAGACTGACATCAACCCCGTGAGAACAAAAGAAATTGCGCTTACTGCCATTAATAAGTTAAGTCTTTTTCTGTTCATTACTTACCTCCACTCTGTTCATTACTTACCTCCACAATGATTTGAATAATGAAAGTAGGGTCTCATTTATATTTTCAATTTAAAGTCCTCGAATCAGCCCAAAGCTAAAAATCATGGCGTACCACTTGATGACCTCAAAAAATGAATACTGGTGACCGATCAAAAGGGCAATAAAAATCGCCTGCGGAATCGCTGTGAACACACAAATCGTTTTTACCGCTTCATTGGATTTTTTGAAGAAAATAAGCCCAATGAGAAGAAGCCAGGTCCAAAGGCAAAAAGGGATCCCTAGGGTGAGATAAGTAAAAAGATCTGTTTTAGCCCATCTGTCAGTGAGGCTTCCCATCAACAAAAAGCCTAAAACAAACAGCACAACCGAGATCAAGGCTGCGGCATAATAAAGGATCCAACAATTCATTCTTTTTGAAAATTTAAATTTTTCTAACATTGATACTCCTTTTGCTCTATTCGCAAAAAACAAAGCTCATTTCTTGTAACTTTTTATGATTGCCCGATAGGTGAATGGATTTATTGAAAGGTTATGAACGATCAATTCATATTGACTATCGGAATTAACGTCAAGTGCAATGGTTGTCGGCTTTTTAAAACCCACATTGTAGATCGTCTTTCCATCCTCATTGATCATTAACGCATAATTGACCCCATCCTTACAGGAAGTATCACTAATTCGGACGGTAAATCCATCGTGATTGGGTTCTGCCCATGCGCTCATATTAAACCGGTAGGATTTATGCTCTAATCCGCCCAACCTTTCTCTTCGATTGATATCCACCGACCTTAATCCTTCAAGGGAAATTTCGCCAAGGGTCAGCCTTCCATATTCTTCATCCGTCAGCTCCTGGACTCGATTTCCAACATTAACATAAAGCTCCTCCGGCGTTCCCTGTACAATGATTTGATTCTCGGGCACCTCATAGGCATTGACAAAAACGGTGGAGGGTAAAACCATGACAAACACAAAGGCACATACCCCCGAAAGTCTTCTTTTCCAATTTTTCATAATAACCATCCTTTCCTTCGTTGGCTGCAACTTTAAAGCGGTAAGCTTTTTCGCTTCTTTTCGTTCAAGGAGTTTTAACATCGATCGGCAATATTCCTGCCGATTCTTAGGTGTATCGCCAATTTTTTGGATAACCAACTTATCACAGAGTATTTCAATATCTTGGTTGATATACTTTGAAGCGACGTGAACAAAAGGGTTATACCAATGGATACACAAAGTGATACTCTGCAAGTAAGAAATCAATACATCAAATTTTTTAATGTGTGTAAGTTCATGCAAAAGAACATATCTTAAAAGCTCTGGATCTTCCAAAACGCCACTCTGTAAGATGATTTTAGGGTGAATCGTCCCATAAGTCATGGGTACTTCGAGATCGTCGTTGATGAATACCTCAATTTTTCTTTTTAGATTGAATGATTGAATGATTTCTTCGATTCCTGGATTTCCTCTCACAGGAATCGATTTTTTTAAGGCTCTATCTTGCTTGATTATCTGAGTGGACAAATAAATCAACAATAAAACAGCCACAATGAGCCGATTGATTCTAGATAGTGCATATCCGACCTCATTTAAAATCGCTGTAATATATTCACTAATTTGTGCCATGGGCGTTAGAATGTATTGAAAGATTCCGTATTGACCCGGTTCTTTTATCTTGATCAAAAACGAAAAAGGACAAAGTAAATAAAAAAGCAGGAAGGACCACAAAATCACATTTGCCCACTTTATGCTCTTTATATTTAGTCTTTTTCTCACTAAGAGGATAAGTCCAATGATAAAAAGGCTGCGAATACTTTTATCTAACGCATCAATGCAAACAAGACGAATCATCTCATCCCTAGTTTTCTATTTCAAAATGATCAATGAAGTCCTTCATCTCCTTAAGTTCTTCTTTACTTACTTTTTTCTCGCTCAAAAAAGCTCGGCATATATTTACCAAAGAGCCTTGAAAGAGTCGGTCGATTGCTTCTTTTTGCTGGTCCCTTAAAGCTTCTTCCCTGCTAACAACGGGCTTTAACGTGTATTTTGGATAACGCCTTGTGATAGCTCCTTTTTCAAGAAGCCTCCCAAAAAAGGTATAACAAGAGGTCTTGGCAAAGCCATATTTTTCATTCAATAACTTATAGAGTTCGATTGCTTGAATTTCGCCATTTTCATCCAAACACTCCCCCTCCCAAAGCATATCCATGACAGTGAGCTCACCTTTTGATAGTTCCATTTTTTGATCCTTTCATTTATTTGTTTCGTTTTCTCTCTTTGTTTTATCTTCTTCTTGAGTATATATTTTATTTTATGTTTTTTCAAATGCGTTAATATTTATTGCTAAAAAATATAGATGGCTTCGGTGACCTTGACTTTTGAGGGAATCGAGTGGGGCCAGACTCGTGATAAAAGGGCAACCTTTTCATCGCGCAGTCAAAAAAACAAAAAGACGGCTTGACTCAAAAAGCCAAGCCGCCTCCCCGAACCTATTTAAAATTCAAACTTTTTGCCAATGCTATGGCTTCCTCCACTTGAACCTTCGTTTTGTCCAATTCAATGCCAACATAAACCAGCTGATCTTTATTGTAGGATAAAACACCGATATTCTCCTTGGGTCCATTCGAAATGGCGCTGGCTGAATAATATACTGGGACAATTGCTGTATCACCATATTCATGATGTCGGATACGCTCATAGGATGCGCTGACATCAAATCGGTAACCTGAGCCCAAGTCGATCATGCTATAAATGGCATTGGGCTTATCCTCGGCTCCCTCATAGAGCTCATAAATATTGTAGCCGGCCATCCCAACAATTTCTCCTTTTTCGTTATAAATCGAATAGGCGGAAAAGAAAGAGCTGGAAAAATAAAGATATTCCTTTGATTCCCACTCTCTTTCTGTCTTCCAGCCTTTTGGTAGAATAAAAGAAATCTGAAAGGGTTTTACATCCAATATTTTTGCATTATACTGTGTTCTTTCCTTTTTGTCTGCAGGAAAAATCAGGGTTTGAACATTTCCAGCCGTCTTTTTCTGGGTCGAATCATTTGATGTCATTGCGCAGGCACTTAAAATCAGGAAACAAAACAAAATAATGACACTCCATGAACTGTTTTTTCTCAAATGAATCGCCTCCTTCTATCTCTTGAACTTCTTTTACATTGAACTCTCTCTTTTTTAATTATATTTTCCTGATCCTTCCCTTTATTTGTTTTATTTTCTTTCCTTATTCTATCTTCTTAATGAGTATATATTCTATCTTGTGTTTTTTCAACTGCGTTAATATTTATTGCTAAAAAATATAGATAGCTTCGGTAACCTTGGCTTTTGAGGGAATCGAGTGGGGCCGGACTCGTGGCAGATTAGAGCCCTTGTCATGTGAAATCGATAGCGCCTTCATAAAAAAACAGCGAGATCGAACCGATCTCGCTGGCTTTACCATACGCTATTTAACAAATATCCTTTCTCTTTCCTGGATGATCGACAGGTTTCAGTGGAAGGAGACCTTCTTACATCCGCCCTTTCTTTGAGAAATAGGGGTTGTTGGTCAGGCGGACAAACTGCATTCTCCAAAGGTTGACGGGGTCAAGAATGTTTTTATCCAGCTCAATATCCCGGACACGGGCATAGGCCACGTCATTCGCACTGCTGAGAAAGGTCAGGACGGATTTTGCGATTTTTCCGGAAGCATGAAGGGTCGCTGGATCATCCATAGCGACCGTTTCCATTGAAACCTTCTGTTCTTCAATCTCAAGAACACGGAAAGTTGGCTCATCTAAAATATCGTTGAACTGAAAATATCCCCACTTCCCATGGGCGGCATACCGATCCTTATGCAGGTGACCATTGACAAAAATTCCGGCGCCTTCTTTTTCCTCCAACAGGCTTTCCATGGTAAGGCCGGGGATTTTCTTCCGATCTGGACCATAGAGGCTGATTCTATCCGGCGGATGATGGGCAAAGACGACGGCAAGCTTATCTCCGCAAGAATGAAGTTCTCTTTTTAAAAACTGAATTTGATCCCAATCAACCCGGGAGGAATTTCTCCCCGGATGAAGCTGACGCGGTGTATCCAAAAAAATCAGCTTCACATCGGGATAGTCTTCGGCCCAGTACAAGGGCATTCCCGTCAGGGTTTGATACATTCTTTTCGTTATACATAAAAGATCGTGGTTTCCCGCAATCGGCAGGAACCTTTGATCTTTCCTTTTATTGTCTTCAATGATCTTTCTTACCGCTCGGTGCTCATTTATCGTACCATAATGAGTAAGATCCCCTAATGACACATAAAGGTCTGCATCCTGCTTAAAAAACCGGCGAAACACATCATTGTAAAACCATTCATTCGTCTGTTTCAGATAGTCGTTACGCCATTTTTTTGCAGTAAAGTGAACATCGCTGAGGATAACGATCCGCATGCCGCCTCCTTTAAACCTGGACATTGACCATTACAATTTCCTTATCATGATACTGAAGAGAAATCAAGGTCCGGTAAAATTCATAAAAAATCGTCTCGTGTTATATGCCCAAACCAAAAAAATTCTCGAAAATTTTCTCTTCAATTTTTTCATCACATGATATTCTATACGAATTATACAGCGATTTCAGGAAAATTTCTTAAATATTCATTAATTAAATAAAGCCCTCAGTTTTTCTTCAAAAGGCGGGCGAAGAATCCCCCTGTCCGTAATGATCGCCGTAACCAAGGAATGGTCGGTGACATCAAAGGACGGATTATAAGCCCCAACTCCTTCCGGAGCCATCGGCTCCTGATACCACATCTTTTTAATTTCATCCGGATCTCTTTCTTCAATCGGAATAAAATCCCCGCTCGGACAGGAAAGGTCCACGGTAGATGCCGGTCCCAGGGTATAGAAGGGAATCCCATAATAATGGGCCAGGATTGCCAATCCGGCGGTTCCAATTTTATTGGCAAAATCTCCATTCGCCGCAATGCGATCACAGCCAACCAGACAGGCCTGGACCCAGCCCTTTTTCATGACAAGGCTGGCCATATTATCGCAGATCAGACGCACATCCACCCCCGCCTTATCCAGTTCATAGGCCGTAAGCCGGGCGCCTTGCAAGAGCGGCCGGGTTTCATCGGCAAAGACTTGAAAATGAAGCCCTCTTTCTTTCCCTAAAAGAATCGGGCCCAAGGCCGTTCCATATTTTGACGTTGCCAGAGGCCCCGCGTTGCAGTGGGTAATGATTCCCTCTCCGTTTTTTAGGAGGGAAAGGCCATATTCGCTGATCTTAAAGCACATTTTCATATCCTCAAGATGAATGGCCATGGCTTCGTCCCGTAAGAGATCCAGAAGCTCTTTCCCGGAGAGATCTTTTCCCTCCTCCATCTTTTTTTCCATCCGCTTTACCGCCCAGGAAAGATTGACCGCCGTGGGACGGGCGCTGATCAAAAGATCACTTTCTTTTTTCATCCTGCTGATCAGAAAATCTATTCCCGCTTCTTTTTCCAGGTACAGATTTTCCCGGACTCGGACATAAAAGCCATAGGCCGCTGCGATGCCGATGGCCGGCGCCCCCCTTACGGCAAGGGTTTTGATCGCCTCCGTGATTTCCTCGATTCCCTTCAGATGAAGAAATTGAAGGGTCCCCGGCAGAGCTCTTTGATCAATAAGAACGAGTTCTTTTTCATCTTCTGAAAGATGCGCAGAGCTTTCCATAAAATTTTTTTTCGTAAAAACCATCGCTATCCCATCATTTCCATTCATATTCAACAGCTGAACGATTTCTTATCTTTTGAAGCATCCTTTCTTAAA
This sequence comes from uncultured Tissierellia bacterium, assembly GCA_902489375.1. GTDB lineage: Bacteria > Bacillota > Clostridia > Tissierellales > Peptoniphilaceae > CABTZP01. The sequence goes on from CABTZP010000022.1 coordinate 13,437, forward strand.
TTATAAAACAAAAAACGCCCTGGCTTTCCCATCTGAGTGTTTCTTCCGATCAGGCTAGCCAGGGTGTTTTAAAAGGTAATTTTTTTAGGCAATCGTCGACGCCGTTTCGCTGATGATGTCGGATAGGGAGGCAGGCTCTTCTTGATCGGGGCTCTGCGCAATGATATCCTTAATCTTCATCAGACGAGTAGTCGTCTCTCTTTCTTCTTCATCGAGCTTCATCTCAATAAACTTAATCGTTTCAGTAAGATCTGGGATGGTCCGATATTCAAGGGCGTTTACTCTGCGCCGGGTGGATTCGATTTCATCCGCCATCAGCTGTACGCCTTTTTCAATCTTGGTAAGCTTAAGAAGCTGTTCCATAATCCCGTTCAGCTCCTCCATGGCCACATCCAGCTCCGGTGACGTTTGAACGAAACCATAAGGGGTCGCCGTGCCTTCCTGACCCTCAGAAAGACCCGTCCGATGGAAAGTGAAGCTTGGCACGCGAACGCTCATGATATTTTCCGTTTTCACCTCCACCATCAACTTTTGCTTTGAGCTCAAAAGCGCATTTTCCAGCATTTCCGGACTCATTACCGCACTAGCCATGGTGAAGGAGGCAAAGGACTTTTTGAGGGCTTCTTCCACCTGGATGCGAACCTCTCGGTTCTCCTTTGCCAGGGAGATAAAGCGGCGCATCAATTCGTCCTGCTTATCCTTCAAAAGTTTATGGCCACGGGTGGCAACTTCACGCCGCCCTTTGAGATTGGCCATGACCATTCTGGTTGGGTTTACATTGAGCCTGGCCATTATTTCACCTCGGCTTTCCCGTCTCCTTTAGCGGCTTGATCGGCCTGATCCGGACCCAGGTACTTCTCCAGCGTGTCATCATGGATACGTTTGAGTTCTTCACGCGGCAGCATCTTTAACAGTTCCCAGCCTAGATTCAGGGTCTCTTCGATGGTCCTGTTGGTCCGGAAGCCCTGGTCGACGTATTTGTCATCGAAAGCGTCCGAGAAGCGGGCAAAAGCAATGTCCGCATCGGAAAGGGCCGCTTCACCCAAGATAGTAGAAAGCTCTTTGGCGTTTCGGCCGCGGGCAACCGCCGCATAAATCTGGTTCATGGTTTCGGCATGATCCCCACGCGTCTTTCCCTCGCCAATTCCTTTATCCTTCAAACGAGAAAGGGAAGGAAGAATATTGATCGGGGGGTTAATTCCGCGGTTATACAGCTCACGCGAAAGAATGATCTGCCCTTCAGTGATGTAACCTGTAAGGTCAGGGATTGGGTGGGTGATATCATCTTCCGGCATGGTTAAAACAGGAATCTGGGTGATGGAGCCTTCTCTGCCATTAATTCGACCGGCACGCTCATAGATCTGCGAAAGGTCGGTATAAAGGTAACCGGGGTAGCCACGGCGGCCAGGAACTTCCTTACGGGCAGCCGAAACTTCACGAAGAGCTTCCGCGTAGTTGGTCATATCCGTCATGATAACCAGAACCTGCATTCCCTGCTCAAAGGCTAGGTACTCTGCCGCGGTCAGCGCAATACGAGGAGTTGAAATTCGCTCGATCGTGGGGTCGTCCGCCAGGTTAATGAAAAGAACCGCACGGTTGATCGCGCCGGTGTCCGTAAAGTCATTAATAAAGAACTGAGCTTCTTCAAAGGTGATTCCCATGGCGGCAAAGACAACGGCGAACTTCTCGTTGGATCCGCGAACTGTAGCCTGACGAGCAATCTGCGCGGCCAGCTGGTTATGAGGCAGACCGTTTCCGGAGAAAATCGGCAGCTTCTGCCCACGAACCAGGGTGTTTAGGCCGTCAATCGCGGAGACGCCCGTTTGAATGAATTCCTCCGGGTACTGACGCGCATAGGGGTTAATGGCCGATCCATTGATATCCAACCGTTTTTCAGGGATGATCTTAGGGCCGCCATCAATGGGTTCGCCCATGCCGTTAAAGACACGGCCGATGATGTCAGGGGAGACATTCAGTTCCTGAGGTCTTCCTAAGAACCGGCAGGTGGTGGCCTTCATATTAATTCCCGCAGACCCTTCAAAGAGCTGAACCAGGGTTTTGTCGCCCTGAACTTCCAGAACTTTACCACGGCGCTTTTCCCCGTTCTGCAGCTCAATTTCTACCAGTTCCTCATATTTAGCATCCTGAACGCCGGTAACAAACATGATTGGTCCGGCGATTTGTTGGATGGTCTGATATTCTTTAAGCATTTTCAACCTCCCGCTCTGAAATCATCTGAGAGAACGCGTTTTTCACTTCACTGAGGAGCTGATCAAGCTGATCGAGCTTCTCTTCAGGAACGTTTCTCATTCGGACGATTTTGTTCCGCACCGGCATGGCCTGAATCTCTTTGAGATAGACCCCGTGCTGAAGAGCATCATTGCCCAGATCATGGAAACGCAGGATGTTGTTGAGCATCTTGTACTGTTTTTCCATGGAGCAGTAGGTGTCAATATCATCGAAGGCGTTCTGCTGGAGGAAATCTTCACGCAGTGACTTCGCTGTATCCAAGGTCAGCTGATCCTCAGGAGAAAGAGAATCGATACCGACCAGACGGACAATTTCCTGAAGACTTGACTCTTCGGTCAGAATGGCCATTGCCCGGCTCCGATTCTTGGAAAAATCCGGTCTTAAATTCGCATCAAAATATTCATCCATCTTTTCCTGATAGAGCGAATAGGACTTTAACCAGTTAATGGCCGGGAAATGACGTGCGTAGGATAAGTCATAATCCAGACCCCAGAAAACTTTTACGATACGTAAAGTGGACTGGGTAACCGGCTCAGAAAGGTCTCCTCCTGGAGGGGATACCGCACCGATTGCCGTAAGGGAACCGGTCCGGTTGTCCTGACCATAGCATTCAACAATTCCGGTCCGCTCATAGAAGGTCGCGATACGGGAAGCCAGGTAAGCAGGATAGCCCTGATCGCCAGGCATTTCTTCCAGACGAGAGGACATTTCACGAAGGGCCTCGGCCCAACGGGAAGTTGAGTCCGCCATCAGCGCGACGGAATAGCCCATATCCCGATAATACTCAGCCAAAGTCATTCCCGTGTAGATGGAAGCTTCACGGGCCGCAACCGGCATGTTTGAGGTGTTGGCAATCATCATAACCTTCTGCATCAAC
>CABTZP010000023.1 GCA_902489375.1 uncultured Tissierellia bacterium
ATGTCAATTCTTCACCGAAAGGAGCCGAATCAGCATGAGCGATCAGTACAAAGCTGGAAAGGTTTTCTTCTAAATCTGAGCCGACATACAGAGTAAGTTCAATCATTAACCGTTAATCTGATCAATCTGAATCAGGGTGTATGGCTGACGATGGCCGCGTTTGCGATGGTAGCCTTTTTTTGCTTTAAATTTTCCGACTACAATTTTCGGAGCCTTGCCCTGGGCTTTAATGGTTGCTTTGACAAGAGCCCCTTCCACAAAAGGCTTACCCACCTTTAATGAATCCCCACCGAGGAAAAGAACCCGATCAAGATCAATGCTGGATCCAACTTCGCCTTCCAGCTTTTCTACCTTGATGAGCTGGCCTTCTTCAACAGGATATTGTTTCCCGCCTGTTTCAACAATTGCATACATATCAAAACTCCTTTTTTGTTAGACTCGCCTAGGAGGTATGGCGATCGCCATTTACAAAGACCTCTTTTGTGCGGTTACACAGATAAGTATAATATCAAATCCTGCCTCTCAAATCAAGGAAAATCCTTCCTTTTCTCCTTTATTCAACCGGTCTTGCTTCTGAAGGTTCTTCCCCTTTTTCTTCGCTGCCCTGGGGGCGAATATAGGTCGGGTGGACATCGTAGATTTCCTGGTTAAATTCATGGGAGGCTTTCACTTCCATATATTTAGCAAAGGTATCGCGAATGAGTGGCGCGGGGTTAATCGAGGTGTTTCCAGAAGGCAAAAATGCTACCGTACAGATTTGAGGATCATTCGCTGGGGCAAAACCCATAATCCAGGCATAGGGCATATATGCTTTGCCTGTCACCGGATTTTTCCCCGCTCTCTGGGCGGTTCCCGTTTTTGATGCGGCTGAAAAAGGAAGCCCCTCGTAACATTTTCCCAGGCCCTGGGCAGCATACTCCATTCCTTTTCGCAAATCTTCCAGGTGCTTTCCATCCATTCCCACATCCCGGCCATGGGGCTTTTGACTGAAAACCAGCGTTTTATGATCCGCAGATCGAATTTCTTTAATCAGGGTAATATCGTAATCAATGCCGCCGTTGGCAATAATATTATCGACCGTCAGCATAGAAATCGGGGTATAGGAATTCTGCCCCTGTCCGATCATGGTGTTTAAGGAATCGGCGACGGTCCAGCCGATCTGATTGAAATAGGAATATTTAATCAGGTCCGTCAGCCCATTTCGATTTCCTTTCAAGGGCTTTTCTGACTCATAGCCCATGGCGTCGAGATCTTTCATCAGCTTCGAACGACTAATCTCTTTTCCTCTTTCAGACCAGAGTAAAAGCAGCTCAATATCTTTTTCTAACTCTGTAGGATTCTTTGAGACATCCGGCTTTTTATATTTTGGAAGCTCGGTTTCCAAAAACCGGCGCAGAAGGGTTTTGGACAGCTCTAATTTTCCTTCACGGCTGGGGATATTATTGGTGGCTTCCTGGGGAATATTGATTTCCAGGCCTGACTTTTGGTCTAAGCCCAGCTGCTTTTCCGTTTTCTGCAGATCATCCACCGTGACTTTGATGCCTGGATTGCCTCCACCATTGGGGTCCATGCCCAGGCCTAAGACATAAAAATAGTAGTTGCAGGAATAATAAAGGGCCCCATAAAGATCAAGCGGACCATGGCCATGCTTTTCTTCGGTATAAATCAAGCATTTAAAATCATGGTCGGCCAGCTCAATATGGCCGCTGCAGTTAATGGTGTCTTTCGGCTTTAACCCTTTATCCATTGCAGCAAGCGAAACGATCGTCTTAAAGGTTGATCCTGGCTGAACGGAAGTTTGCGTATTTAAATTCAAAAGAGCCTTGGGTTTTTCGGGGTCCTTATTCGTTTCATCCTGCAAGCTCTTCCAGTCATCTGAAGAAATTCCCGTAACGAAAAGATTTGGATCATAGCCGGGATAGGAGGCCATCGCCAAGAGATTTCCTGTTTTGGGATCGGATGAAATGACAGCGCCCGAATTGATGGAGGGCGAAGCAACCATGGGATAGGCTCCCCAGGGAGATTGGTAAGACATCCCCCGCTTGATGGCGACGATGTTATTGCGAAGACTTTTTTCTGCCTGTTTTTGAAGATCTAAATCGATGGTCAGATATACGTTGCTGCCCGCCTGAGGCTCGGTTCGGCTTAAAATTTCCGTTCGGTTTCCTTTCGAATCAATCCGAACCACTTCTTTACCGGGCACCCCATGAAGGGTATCTTCAAAACTTTCTTCCACCCCGGTTTTTCCGATAAACTCGTTAGGCAAATAATTTTTTTCTTTGACATATTTTTTGAGTTCTTGTTCGGTTGCGATTTTTCCAATATAACCCAGGATGTGGCAGGCCGTTTCCCCATTAGGATAATATCGAACGGATTCTCTGGAAATTCTAAGCCCTTTGTCAGGGGCAATATGCTCTTCCAATTTCGCTACCGTCTCCTGGGATAATTCATAGCAGAGGTTGACCGGAGAATACGCATAGCTTCCCTGAGATTTGACCTTCTGCAGGCTCACTAAAATACCATAATCGAGAATATGAATTTGGAAGAGGCTATTGTCCTTGCCTTTTTCTAGGTTTTTTTCTTCTTTTGGATCTGCCAGTTCCTCCTTCAGCCGAGTAAGCTGGAAGGCCTTCTCTGGGGTCAGTTCCGAAAGCTTTTCCCCAAAGGAGAGTTGATTAGAAAAATTCTCAATATAGTCTTCCTGACTTTTCTTCAGACCATAGGTCCAATTGTTAATCGAGATACCAGGATAGACCCCGGTAGAAAACATCGCTTTTTCAGCTAGTCTTTTATACCTTGGATCAGTAATTAAGCCGTCAATCTGATTGTATTTTTTCCCGATACGAATCAGTCGATCCAAAGGCTCTTCGGTGGTATTTTCTTCATGGGCGTATTCAATGGAAATTGATTTCGCATCAGAGTGAATGCGATAAGTCAGGTTGATTTTTTCTTTTCCAGCCAAACTGTTAATCAGCTCTTCCGCTGGAATGACAAAGGAATTATTTTGATCGATATCCATTGAAAGCAAGAAGGCTTCCAGGGACGAATTGCGCACGATGGTCGTAAAATCTTCTTTCGCGGTTGTATTTTTGGTAACTTCAGGAAAAGAATGATGAAGGGCGGCCTTTTTTAGCAAAAAGTTTTCTTTATAGGTAAACACAGCTGGCTTGAGAATCAGCTTTTCAGAAAGATTCTCCCGGCTTAAAAAATCATAGGCTAACTTTTTTGCGGCAGGATGGTTCATGACTGAATTTAAAATATTGGGATTTTCTTCTAACTGATCCGCCAAAAACTGAACCGGCGCCCTGCCAGGATCCAGGCTGCCAGAGGATTTCATGCTCGCATAAGCCGGACTTTTTTCATCATAAGAAAGAGCAAAGGAAGCCTGGTCGATCGTTAAGGGCAGGGAATGCCCTTTCATCGAAAAAAACTTTAACGCTCTTGAGGCAGGAGATACTCGATAGGCGGGTTCTTTTGGATCTTCATAGTAGGAAGATAACCAGTCAGCGACTAACTTTTTTTCAATCAGAAGCCGTTCCGCACGGGTTTGAGGAGACTCTTGCTCGGTGAAATAATCCTCCTCGGAGGGATAGGAAAAGACATTGATATCAATGGGATATTCTTCCAGGTAATCAACCCCATCCTGGTCAGCGAAGAGGACAAAATTCTTCAGAATCTGATTTCTCTCTTTCTTGTCTAAACGGGAGAATTCATCTTTATAGCTTTGAACAGCAAAGCTCGTCCGGGTCCCCGCTAAGAGTTTCCCCTTGGTATCATAGATATTTCCCCTTGGTGCAGGAATTTGGATTGTCTTGGTCCTTTTTGAATCCGAAAGCTGGCTATAATAATCTCCTTTTACTACGGTTAGCTGAAATAGCTTGCCAATTAATGCCATCATACAAACGGCAAGGGCAATCAGAATAATGAGCTCTCTTTTACTGGCTTTTTTTCGAAACATTTTTTGCTCCTTTTTCGATTAAAAAGGGAGATCATGACAAGCCATGAATCAAAGTGGTCATTCTTTCAAGGACTGATTCAAATCTCATAATAAACTGGAAAAGGTCCTTACAGGTTTAGGGGGTAGCACTTTCTTTAACAAGGCCAGCCAAATGAAATAAAAGATGACATTATAGGCGCATTCGATAAAGAGTGGGCCCTTCCAATAATAAAGGGCATTGACCGGCACATGAAGGAGGAGATCAATGATAACCCCAATGAGCCAGCCGATGATGCTGGCCATACTGATCATCAAAACAGAGACGAGGGGTTTCGGTTTTTGATGAGAAAAAACCTCACCGACCAATGAGCCCATCAAAAAAAAGACAAGGGCACGTACCCCCAGCACTGGAGCAAAAATGATATCTTGCAATAAGCCCAGACCCAGCCCCGTGTACCCTCCCCAAAGAGGCCCGTAAAGAACTGCCAGGGCCATGACGAAGGCAAGGTGAATATTGAGACTGGCGCCGAACAAATGAATTCGCGAAAAAACCGTAGTCTGTAAAAAGGCTACGAAAAAAAGGATTCCTGCATAACGCGTTTTATTCATCGCTGGCCCCGCTTTCTTTAGACTCATTCTCGGATTGTTCAGGAAGGTGAACCGGATTACTTTGATCGGTCTGATTTTCTTTTTCCTTGGGCAATACGTCCTCTTTATTATTCAGGCTTCTCATATCCTGATCGATTTCTTCCGGATGAAGAACCAGCACCCAATAGAGCTGATTGAAATTAACCGAAGAAGTAATGGTAAATTTTTTCGTCAACCCATCTTCCGCAGTTTCAACATGGGAAACTTTTCCAATATAAAGCCCCCTGGGATAAACGCCACCGATCCCTGAGGATAAAGCGGCCTCCCCGTTTTTCAGGGCAATGGTCGGATCCAAGAGATAGCCATAATAGTTTTCATCGTCACGGTTGTTGACAATCCCATATCCTCCGCTTCCGCTAAACATGACAGAAATGTTGGAGGCCTGATCCTGAAGGCTGGAGACCTTCGCATAGTTAGGGCCAGCTTCCATTACTCTTCCCACTAACGATTTAACCACCATGCTTTTTGGGTCCTTAGTCCCCTCGACAATAATATCACCGTCTCTCACCCCATCTTTTGTGCCCTTATTCACGGTAAAGCGAACGAAACGGTTCGAAGAGTCCATGGCGCTTACGTGGGCTTGGATGGCCTTTTCTGGCGCGATTTGAAGAAGGTCGGCATAGTTTTTTAAGGCTTCTGACTGGCCTACAACCTGCTCAAGCTGAGTGATTTTCTCCAAATACTTTGCATTTTCTTCTTTAAGACGAGCAACCTCTGCCTGGGTTGCTCGATCCCCAAAAATCCGATTATAGAGGGTTTGAACTTTTTGGGAGCCGAAGAAAAAGGCGCTGTTCAAGGGAGATACGATTACATTTAACGCCTTAGAAGGAAGACTGCTGGTAACAGGGTTTCGGTAAGAAAAAAGAATCAGCAGACAAAGAATAACCAAAGTTGGCCAAAAGAAATGATTCGATCTTTTGTTCTTGTAATGGATCATTCGCCTTCTCGCTTTCCAATGGTATCAACTAAAGACATGGCGGCAAGAGCTCCCCGTATCGAATCGAACATTGGTTGATCGGAGAGGACTACCGGCATGGAAAGTTCCTTGCGCAAATAAATATCCAAGCCCTTTAACTGGGAAAGACCACCAGTTAAAAAAAGACCCTGATTCATGATATCAGAGGCAACTTCAGGAGGGGCTTTTTCCAAAACCGAATGAAGGGCGTCAACAAAAGCAAAAATATAGGGCTCAAGCGCTGGCAATAAATCTCCTGCCCGAATGACCATGGTTTTGGGCAGGCCGCTTAGGGCATCACGTCCTCCAATTTCCATGATCTCCATCTGCTGACCAGAAGAAAGCGAAGCGATTGAATTTTTTAAGCTTTCTGCGGTATTGTCCCCGATATCTAAGTTAAAGGTATCCTGCAGGACTTTTTTAATTTCCTGATCCACATCATCCCCTCCATGAAAGAGAACTTTCGAGCTGATTAGCCCATAGCCAGAAACGATTGCGGCTTCAGATGTCCCCGCGCCAAGATTGGCAATCATCCGGCTCTGAGCGGGTTTCTGGATGAGCTTCGCCCCGTAGGCAGCAGCCAGGGTCTCCTCCACAAGGATCACATCTTTCGCGCCGGACTGAAGAGCGGCGTCTTGAAGTGCCCTTTCTTCGACGTCAGTCGCTCCAGATGGGATGGTTAATCCAATCCGAGGCGGAAAGAGAGAAAGACCCGGATTCGTTTGATGAATGTAATACTCCAAAAGAGCCTGGGTCAATTCAAAGTCTGAAATGACCCCTTCCCTTAATGGGCGCACGGCCATAATGCTTTCCGGAGACTTGCCCAAAACTTCCTTGGCTTTTTCTCCAATGGAGATCACTTGCTTTTTATTAATATCTAAAGCCAGAACCGTTGGCTCCTGAAGGATCGTCTGACTTTTAGCTGATACCGTTCGCGTATTGGCCGTTCCCATGTCAATGGCCAGGTCCGGCGATAGGATACGAAAATGTTTCATAAGGCTCTTTCCTCAATCATCGGTCAAATCAAATCTTTTGCGTGTGAATCGTAAAACTACTTCTATTTTAATCCATATCCTCGAAAAACTTAAAATGAAATCAGATTTCTTTCCTTAAAAGAAAGATAGGACTGGTCGGCCACGATCACATGGTCAAGGACGGGGATATCCAAAATCTTTCCAGCTTCAACCAGTCGTTTCGTCACCCGTATGTCTTCTGGGCTGGGTTCTGGATCCCCGGAAGGATGGTTATGGGATAAAAGAATCCCCGAAGCGCCTGCGCGAACTGCACTTCGAAAGACTTCTCGGGGATGGATCAGCGTCTCTTGGATGGTCCCAATGGAAACCATCGTTTTTCGTATGGGACGGTTTTTTACATCTAAAAGAAGGATGCAAAAAATTTCTCGATCTTCTCCCTGAACAAGACTACGAAAATATGCAGCAACGGTTTTGGGAGAAGAAAGGGAGATTTGATAAAAATTTCGAGTCTGATTGAGCCGTTTTCCCAACTCCAATCCTGCCATAATCCGGCAAGCCTTTGTCGGGCCGATTCCGCTAAGCGTCATCAGTTCATTTATCGAAGCCTTTAAAAGCCAGGTCCGATTTCTTTGCTGGCGAATCAATTGGTCCGATAGTTCCAGCGCATTGTGGGTTTTTGTTCCATTGCCAATCAAGATTGCCAAAAGCTCTTCGTCCGATAAGGAATCCACGCCCTGCTCAGTCATCTTTTCAATCGGTCGTTCACTTTCTGGATAATCCTTCATGGAGAGTTTTTCTTTTTGTCTTTGCATTTGCCCTCTTACTCTATTGGGAAGCTGACGCATTTCCCTTTCGCCAGTAGATTCTACGAAGATGAGGTCCGACAAAATTAGAGGAAAGACCAACGAATAAGCCCGTTGCAAGGCCGACTAAGGTTAATATTGGAAGATAATAGAATATCTTTAAATTTTCCAAAACGAAGCTGGCGACAAGAAGCTGTCCTAAATTATGAGCAAGGGCGCCAAACTCACTCACACCAATCAAGCTAAACGGGGGTGTCCATTTTTGATAGGCCAGACCCATAATAACGGTTGAAAAAAAGGCTCCGGATAAGGAAAAGAAAAAACTTGTGACCGAACCCGTCACCAGCATCAGCAAAAAAGATTTCATGAGTCCGACAATCATTCCCTCTTTAGGGCCAAAAACAACGATTGTCGTAAGGATAATCAGGTTGGAAAAGCCGAGCTTTGCTCCCGGAACGCCAATGGGGACAGGAATAAACTGCTCCAAAAGTGAAATCGCCAGGGCCATGGCAGTAAGGGTGGCGAGAAAAACTAATCTTCTGGTTTTCATCCAATCTCCTATCTTACCATCGTATCGATGCCAGATTGCTGGTTTTTTCCTGACTTCTGAATTTCAACAACCAGCCTGTGGGGCAGGCAAACTAAAATTTGGCCTGACTGATCGATAAATCCTTGGTGTATGCATAATTGATCAGGACAATCCGCCTCAAGAATATGGACTTTCTGATCGAAAATTTCAACCGTATTGGTTCCATATTGAGTCTTGTATGGGTATCTCTTCCCTTCATTCTCAGGAATTAAAGGAATCCAATCTACCTGTTTTCCGTCGATCTGTACGCTAATCATTTTTTCGGCCTTCATCTCATTGGCCTTGTTATTCCCCGAGAATAAAATCAGAATCAAAGAAGCCAAACTGACCAGAGCTAAAGTAATGATCAAAGTCAAATCTGCCTTCGTGATATATTTTCGCCAATTCATAGACCCTCCACGTTAGAACTAAGTTTACCAATGACCGGAGGGACTTGCAAGAACCGACAAATCAAAAGAAGTTCCATCCTATCCCATTTTTTCGCTGGTGAGTTTGGATAATAAGGCATAAAAAAAGCCGTAAGCGAAAAAGCTTACGGCTTTTTTTGTGAAAATCATTAGGCTTATACCGTTGCGGGTTCTTCAGCCGCTTCTTCTTCAGGTATAACGGCATTGACATCAGGATACGGATTTAAAGTAATGCACTTTGCAGGGCATTTTTCCGCAGCAACTTTTGCTTTCTCCAGGTCATATCCCTTGTGATAGGTTGGACGGGAAAGCTTGCCTTCCATGGTGAATTCTTCCGGAGCCATTTTGGTACAGAGGCTACAACCAATGCATCCGATAGAGCAGTCTTCTTTCACGCCTTTGCCGAACTCAGGATTTGAGCATCTGACGACAGCAGGAGCGTGATAAGGAATGAGCTGGATGAGGTGCTTGGGACAAACGCCAATACACTTCATACAAGCGACGCATTTTTCTTCATTGATTGATGCGATCCCATTTTCAACGGTAATGGCGCCGTACTCACAGACATTTTTACAGGATCCACATCCCAAACAGCCATAAGCACAGGATTTGGAACCGCCGTAATTATAAGACATGACCCGGCAATCTTCTACGCCAGTATAGGAGTAATTTTGCGTGGTATGATCGCAGTCCCCCTGACAGAGGACGCAAGAGACCATCCGCTGAGTTTCGCCGGCATCGCCGCCCATAATTTCAGCAATGGCCGTCGCCGATTTTTCACCGCCAACTTTACAAGCTGTAATGGGCGCCTCTCCTTTGGCAATCGCTGCAGCGCAGGCATCGCAGCCCGCATAACCACAGGCGCCGCAGTTGGCGCCAGGAAGCGCATCTCGAACGGCTGTGATCTTAGGGTCAACGGGAATGTAGGTTGCTTTACTGATCACCCCCAAAAGAAAAGCGCTAACACCGCCCAAGATGGAGACGACTAAGAACGTATGAATAATATGTGACATCGAAATCCTCCTTTATTAGATTAAGAAAACATTCCTTTAAATCCGGAGAATGCGATGGCCATCAGTCCCAAAGTCAGCATTGCCAGAGGAACTCCCCGGTAGGACCTTGGAACTTCAAAGTCAATATCATAGCGTTCACGGACAGCGGCGACGAGGACAATGGCGATTAAGAAGCCAATGGCAGCAGCGAAGCCGGAAGCAAGGGTTTCTATAATTGAATATTCCGCTTCCACGTTTACAATCGCAACACCCAAAACGATACAGTTGGTGGTGATCAGAGGAAGATAAATACCCAAAGCGTTATACAAACCCGGTGAGGATTTCTTCAGGAACATTTCAACCACCTGTACCAAAGAAGCGATAACCAGGATGAAAACGATGGTTCTTAAATAGATCAGGTTGGGCTGAAGCAAAAACTTATCAATCACCCAGGTAATGGCTGAAGCCAAAGTAATAACAAAGGTAACGGCCGCACCCATACCCACGGCGGTGTCAATTTTGCTGGTAACACCTAATGCGGGGCAGGTACCCAGGAACTGAGCAAAAACGTAGTTGTTAACAAAGATCGTCGCGAAAATAATGTTTAATGCTCTCATTATGCTCTACCTCCCTCAACAGCCTGTTCTGCGGACTTCAATGGCTTCGGGGCAACCTCCTCGTTCAAGGCAGCTTCTTTCTTCTTATTAATGTTAAAGTTTGCAATCGCGATGCCTAAACCTAAGATAATAAAGGCAGAGGCAGGCTGCTGGAAGAAAGGAATGGAATACTGCTTGGGCAAAATCTGATTGCCAAAAAAGGTACCGGCGCCAAAGAGTTCACGGACGATGGAAATGGCGGTAATCGCAAGCGTGTAACCCACTCCGTTTCCAAGACCATCCACCAAGGAGAGACCAACCGTGTTTTTATAGGCAAAAGCCTCAGCACGGCCAAGGATAATACAGTTAACAACGATCAGCGGCAGGAAGATACCCAGGGCCTTGTAAAGGGAAGGGACAAAAGCTTCCAAAACCATCTGAAGAATAGTAACAAAGGACGCGACAACGACAATAAATGCCGGAATACGAATATCGGAAGGGATAAACTTTCTCAGCAGAGAAATAACAACGTTGGAAGCCGTTAAAACCAATAACAGGGAAATCCCCATACCAAAGGCACCTTTGGACGTAACGGAAACGGCTAAAACAGAACACAAACCAATGAGCTGAATGAAAGTCGGGTTGTTTTTCACGATACCGTCAGTAAAAACTTCTTTTGCAGACATATTTCCTCCTTTACGATTTCGCTCAAATTACTGCAATGCGCTAAGAGACTGGGAAACCGCATTAAAGCCGCCAATCATGGCATTGGTCGTCTTCGAAGCGCCAGAGATCTTGGGGATTGCTCCTTCACCAGCCTGTTCTTCCGCAGTCATTTCACCGGAAACTACCGCACCCGCCATTCTCTCAGCGTAAGCGGGTTCTTGTACCTGTGCGCCAAATCCTGATGTTTCTGTCTGAGCGACAACCTGGAAGCCGACGACAGTACCATCTTTTTGTACGCCGACAACAAAGTTAACGGGGCCGTCATAGCCGCTTGGGCTTTCCACGTTAAAGATGTATCCAGCGGTTTGTCCGCCCACGATAGCTTCCTGTACATCAATGATATTGTCATTGAGCACATCTTGATTTTCAACAGGCTTCAGTTCCTCTGCTTCAGGATAAACCGCCTTGTACGCAGCCAAAGTTTCTTGCTGCTTGCGCTCGGCAATAACCGGAGCGGTTGCCTGGTGTGTCATAGCTAAAACAATGGATGCGACGGCGCAGATAACGAATAATTTAACTGCAAAAACGATTGAATCTTTCATTTCTTTTCGCCTCCAAATCCAAAGGGTTTACGAACCATCTTTTTATCGAGTAACGGTGTGCAGCAGTTCATCAAGAGAATGGCATAGGAAACGCCTTCCGGATAACCGCCAAAGCAACGAATCATCGCCGTTAAGAAGCCGCAGCCCAAGGCATAGATGATCTGGCCATTCTTTGTCATTGGAGAAGAGGCATAATCGGTTGCCATAAAGACCGCACCTAAGATTAAGCCGCCGCTCAGAATCTGAGGAAGAAGGTCGGCAAAGCCAGCGGTTCCGCTGATCTGTCCGAAAATCATTTCAAAGACCGCAAAGGAAAGGATGTAGATTCCGGGGATGCGGATGGAAATAATGCCGCGGACGACGAGGTATGCGCAGCCAATCAGTAAAGCGATGGCTGAAACCTCACCCAACATACCCGGCATTTTTCCTAGGAACATATCCATCATTGGAGGAACTGTGCCACCAGATAATGGAGTCGGTCCGGAGACGACATCCGGCTGAGATGGCGTCATAAAAACGGACATATCTTTAGGCCAGGCTGCTAATAAGAAAGCACGGCCAGCCAAAGCAGGGTTCATAAAGTTCGAACCGATTCCGCCAAAGAACTGTTTGACGACAACAATCGCAAAAATATCGGCGACAATTAATTTCCAGAAGGGGAAACCGGCGGGAACGTTGAAGGCTAATAAAATACCTGTAACCACGGCCGAGAGATCATAAACGGTGACCGGCCGCTTTAACAATTTTTGAGTAATGGCTTCAGCTGCTACAGCGCCAGCCACTGAAATGATGATGGCCATCAAAGCCTTCATGCCAAAAAAGACCACCGAGGCGATGATCGCCGGGACGAGAGCGATGATGACGTCCAGCATAATTTTCTTTGTGCTGGAATTGCTGCGTACGTGCGGAGAAGATGAGACGTTCAACAGCATTGGTTGGACCGCTTGTTGATTATTTGTTTCCATGGACATCCTCCTACGCTTTCTTCTGACTTAATGACTTTAACTGACGCTTGCCAAAACGAATCAGCTCAGTAAGCGGACGGTTGGCAGGGCAGATGAATGAGCAGGTGCCGCATTCAATGCAAAGGTCACAGTGATAATCATTAGCAACTTCCCAGTTTTCTGCTTTAGAAGCTGTGGCAATGTAGAGAGGCTCAAGAAATACTGGACAGACATCTACACAGCGGCCGCAACGAATACAGGGCTCAACAGGAGGCGGGTTTCCTTCATCCTGCGTCAGGACGAGAATCCCGTTGTTATTTTTGCAGGTTGTCCCATCCATGGTAGGCTGGGCAATGCCCATCATTGGACCACCAAAAATAACTTTACCAGCTGGCTCTTTTAAACCACCCGCATACTCGATAGCATCGCGGATCCGAGTCCCAAAACGAATAATCAGGTTCTGAGGTTTGTTTAAAGCGTGACCGGTTACGGTAACAACGCGCTCATAGAGCGGTTTTCCATAGCAGCAAGCATCAACAATTGCGCAAGTTGTGCCGACGTTTTCAACCAAACAGCCAACGGATGCCGGTAAGGCTCCTGCAGGAACATCCCGACCGGTGCAAGAAGTGATGATTCGCTTTTCATCCCCTTGAGGGTACTTGGTCTTCATGACGCCCACTTTGATATCTTCACGGTTTCCCATGACTTTATCAATGGCGGCAATGGCACCGGGTTTATTATCTTCAATTGCGACAAAGCCTTGCTTTGCGCCAACGGCCTTCATGATCAGTTCCAGACCCTTGACCACCTTTTCCGGCTCATTGCGCATCGTAACATCATCGCAAGTCAGATAGGGTTCGCACTCTGCACCGTTAATAATGACGGTATCGACTGGAGAGTCTTTGCCTGGCTGAAGCTTTACGCAAGTTGGGAAGCCTGCACCACCCATTCCTACGATTCCTGCTTCTTTAACGTATTGAACGATGTCTTCAGGAGAAAGCTCCTCCAGTGTCCGGTTTGCTTGTTCGTAACCCACGGTATCGAGACCGTCATTTTGGATTACAATCGCAGGGATCTTCCCCCCGCCCATCGAAAGAATATCAACAATTCCAACGACTTCACCAGATACAGAGGCGTGGACTGGTGCAGATATAAATCCACCAGCTTCCGCGATCTTCTGGCCGAGTTTGACTTTATCTCCTTTGGCGACAATTGGTTTTGCCGGAGCACCAATTCCCTGAGACATGGAAAGAATTACGGTCTCTGTTGGGGGCATTGGTGTCGGATTCGAGTCACAAGAAAGTTCCTTGTACTCTTCCATTGAAGTGCCGCCTCGGAAAGTCAGGTTTTCGAGTTTCATTCGCCACACTCCTCTCAAAAATAATACCATTAAAAAAGCGGAGAACGAACGAGCCGTTCTCCGCAAAATTAACATGCAGAAGATGGGATTTGAACCCACAAGAGCAATTGCTCACTACCCCCTCAAAGTAGCGTGTCTGCCAGTTCCACCACTTCTGCAAATTTAGCGACTTCCACATTATAACAGCTGTTCAAAATGTAGTCAATTGTTTCTAGTTTGTTTATTTCTAAACAAATCTCATCTTACATTCTATCTTCAAGGCCCCTTTTCTTCAACTATTTATTACGATAAGATGAAATCCTTTTAAAGGCCTTCGAAAGCCCAGGTCCAAACGTTCGAAAGATGTTCCAGGGCCAGCGCTGTTTTTGAAAAAGAAGATGTATCCTCAGGAAGCTGATCGGGATAAAGGATAGAATATATCTTCTTTGCTTGGTTCACTTTTCTTACATAATTTCGAGTGACTTCCACAGGAATATTTTCCATCGAATCTTCCTGCCAGTTAATCGTGCCTCCATCAAGCCAGCCGTCCACCTGGTTGGTTCCCCCATTATAAGCGGCGATGGCCAGGTCTTCACTCTGATATTTTTGAAGGAGGCGAGAGAAATAATAGGTTCCCATTTGAAGATTGGTCTGCACATCAAGCAGCGCCTCTTTTGAATAGTCCATGCCCAGATCATGGGCGATGTTTTTTCCGGTTTCCGGCATGATCTGCATCAGGCCATGGCCCCCGTCCTCTGCCACGACAGTGGGACGAAAATCGCTTTCGGTTTTTACAATGGCGCAGACCAGATGCGGGTCAAGCCCATTTCTTTCGGCCGCCTCAGTAATATCTTTTCCATATCGGACAGGCCAATTGGAAAGGCTCCGATAGGAAAGGCTATAAAAATAAGCAAAGATTAAAAGGAAAAGAATCACCAACAGGATCAAAAGTATTTTAAAAACGGAGCGGCGATGTTTATGCATTTTTCTCTCTTTCTTCCACAAGAGCGTTGTCCACCTCATGATATAGGGTCTCAAGATCCTTTTCATTATACAGGATTTTATCGGATAAGCGCTTTTTCTTTTCTAAGGGCATTTGCGAACGGATTCGGGTCAAGGCTTCTTCTCTTGAGAGCCCATTTCTTCTTTCCAGCCGTTTGGACTGGGTATCTTCGCTTGCCGCGACGAGCCAGATTGAGTCAATGGTTAACCGGTCTCTTAAGGGACCCATTTCGAACAGGAGGGGAATATCAAAAAAAACCAGTCCTTCTTTGAAATCCTCAACGGGAATCGAATGGAATTTTTCCATGAAAACTTGAAAAATGATCGGATGCGTTAAGCTGTCGAGTTCTTTTCTTTTTTTGGGATCCTGAAAAACCAGATCCGCGAGTTTTTCGCGGTCGATCTCGTTTTTTTCAGAAAGAATCTTCTCCCCAAAATGTTCAATAAGAGCCCAATAGGCAGGTCCATTTTTTTTCATCGCCTGATGATAAGCCTGATCCGCGTCGAGGACAATATATCCTTTTTTTCTTAAATAGCTGGTCACTTCTGACTTTCCTGAGGCAATGCCCCCGGTTAAGCCAATCACATAGGGTTTTTTATTTTGCATCGAACCAACTCTTTGCGATATGGGTATCCGCTTCCAGTTTCACTTCAAATTTGACTATATTTTCCATGATTTCTTTCACTTCCTTCGAAAGGCTTTCCGCAATGTCTTCGTTCGCTTCGACAATCAGCTCATCGTGAATTTGAAGAACCAGCCTTGCTTTGCCCTGATAATTCTTTTGAATCAGCTCATCCACCTGAATCATGGCCAGCTTAATAATGTCCGCTGCGGTCCCTTGGATGGGGGTGTTTAAAGCGACCCGCTTTCCAAAAGAACGGATATTAAAATTGTCGCTCGAAAGTTC
>CABTZP010000024.1 GCA_902489375.1 uncultured Tissierellia bacterium
GTTCCCAGTTCCCGGCTCAGGCTCTTGTTTTGGGTGAGGGGAAGAAAAACGGAAGCCGAACGGACCCGGTTATCACGGATCACGACCGCCCCATCGTGAAGGGGGGTATTGGGGATAAAAAGCTGGATCAAAAGTTCTGCGCTAACCAGGGCATCGACAGTTGTTCCCGATTCCAAAATGTCTTTTAAGCCGGTTCCCCCTTCAAGGACAATTAAAGCGCCAATTTTCTGCCTGGACAGTGAAGAACAGGCCTGGACAATTTCTTCAATGGCTTGATCGCCATCGGACGTCTGATCATTGGATCGTAAAGAAAAAAACGATCCCTGGGTCCTTCCCAACCGTTCAAAGGCCCGACGAATCTCCGGCTGAAAAATGATGACGACAAAAATCATCCCCGCCGATACAATTTGGGTCAAAAGCCAGTTCACCGTATAGAGATGGAGCAAATCGCTCAAAGCGGTCATCAGCAACAGGGCTAAAATGCCCTTGACCAGCTGTTCTGCCCGCGTCTCTTTGACCAACTTGATCAAATAATAAATAATGACCGAAATCACCAAAATATCGACAAGGTCAGAAAAACTAAAGGTCATGAATAACTGTTTTAAAGATAAAAAACCACGCATGAGATCCCTCCCCTTTTTTTTATTTTAACATAGGATGAAAGGGGAGGGCGCATGGTCATAGATCTTCTAGATCATTTTTAAATCATTGAAGGTAAAAATTTCTTTTCCATCGCTCATCCTTTCGAAAGCATAAAAAAAGACCCTTCGGGAGAATCATGAAGGGCCTTTTATCTTTTATTAAGGATATTTTTTTAAAACCATCCGTGGGCAAAAACGGCGATTGATCTCAAAGCGACGCGAGGGAAACGTTCTTTCCGGACCTCCCGCTTTTACTCACGCTTTCCCAACATTTGATCAGCCATGAAGGTTGCCGCCTTATCCCCCTTCACCATCTCAAGCATCTCAACGATTTCCGTAAAGGTGGATTCTTCTTCCCGCTGTTCATCAATAAAGCCCTGCAAGAAAGAGTAAGCGAATTTATAGTCTTCTTTCTGAGCCAAGTCATAGAGCTTTTCGATCCGTTCAGTCACCAGTTTTTCATGGTCTAAGGCTTTTTTGAACACGTCCTCAAAATCTTCAAATTCGCCCTTTCCCGGATCGAGCTTCTGATAAACCACCCGATGGCCGACCGACTGTAAAAAATGCTTAAAGGCTTCGGCGTGTTCCACTTCTTCATGGGCCTGCTTATCCATAAAATGAGTCATTCCATGGAAACCGGCATCATCCAAAAAAGAAGACATCGTCTTGTAAATGTATGCGGATTCTAATTCAAAATTGAGTTGGTCATTCATGGCTTCTAAAATTTTCATTATCTTTCCTCCCTAAATTTTTTTTATCATTGGCCGCTTGTTCAAAAAACAGGCTCCACGCTTTTTTCTGAACTGGTCTTTTCCTTTCATTAATTACCCTTTTTGTCGAGATTAAACCGATGGACGCCCATCCTTTGTCCAAAGCTCTTTTAGCCCCTCTATTAAAAAGCAATTCGCTTTCCTCTTAAATGGAAAGGGAGAAGGGCAAAAGAAAAGGATCCATGCTCGAAAAAAGTTCGCCTGTGGTAAACTGATAAAAAGGAGCGCCTATGAAAAATCAGACCAACTTCAGGCCCATTCGTCCGGATTCTGATCGTCAAGATCTCAGAAAGCCTTCAATTTCAAAAAAATCACGGCCATCACAGCGTGTAAATCCTCAGCCCAAAAGAAAGGCGCAAGGGCCCTCCCGCCCCCTTCCCCGCCCATCGGCAAGAAGGTCAACCTTTTTGGGACAAATGCGCGTGCGCAAACAGCGAAGAAGAAAACGCCTCATCTTAGGGTCCGTTTTTTGTATGCTCATCTTTTTTTTGGCCATTTGGACCAGTCGGACCTTTTTTTCTTCTAAACCTGAAAAAATTCCGCATATGCGCCAGGCGATCAACGATCACATGATCCACGATATTGCCCTTTCCGATACCAAAGGACGGCCTCTGACGACAGCAGAAAAAAAAGCTGACCTAAGCCTGCTGATTCAAGTCATGAAAACCCTTCCCTCCGCAGAAACGCCCGGACGAAAAGACGGCAGTTTCGACCAGGCCGCAAAGGCTTGCCTAAGCCAGGCCAATGTAAGCGAAAATGATGAAGCCTTTATCCGCATCGTAAAAGATCTTCTCGCTTCCGCGAAAAGACCGGCCTGTCAGCTTCTGGACCAGGCAGCATACAAAATGCAGAGGGCGAACATCGGCTTTGGCGTGTATAAAGAAGGGTCTCCCTACGCCAAGGCCCTCGTCGATCCCCGGGTGGTTGACCGGTATGAGCGCCTTGTTCCGTTAAAAGACAAGGCCGTCCCTTCGGTTCCCTACCTAAAATGGGTTGGCAATTATGCTGTGATTCAAGGTCTTTCTTTTCATTCCTCGGCCAGCGAAAGGGACGGGGAAACCGTTGGAAAACTTTTTGAACAGGGGGCAAAGGCCGAACGGATCGTTCTGGATCTTAGGGGAGCGAAAGGAACTTCCATTTCCTATGGGATGGAGGCCCTTCTCCCCCACTTTGCCTCAGGTTCCTTTTCTTCAACCTCCTCTGTCTTCTTTCCCCTCGGCTTTAATGACTATGTTTCTTATCTCTCCGGTCAGGAAGAAGTCGATCATGTGGATCTGGAAGATGAAAAAGAAGAGCTGTCGGTTCAGACCCCAGACGCCCTGCGCAAACTTCTGAGCGATCTTTCCTACAAGAAACGGATAACCTGTTCTTTTCTGGGCACAAATCCCAAGGTGACTTCCGATCAGGTTTATCTGCTCGTCGATCAAACGACGCAAAACGCGGCGGAAACATTTGCCGACTTCTGTCAGTCCAACGGGCTGGGGCGGGTGGTCGGACAAAATACCTATGGCAATGCCTGGGATATTCCCCCTTTTTTATTGATCCTCCCGCATTCCGGTCTGCTCATCCAAATGGATATGACTTGCCAGTCGACATTAGATGGAAAATCTCTCCAGTCCGAAGCCGGCGTGATCCCTGCCTATCCTCTCCAGGGAAAAGATTTGATGTCAGCCTTTCTTTCTTGGAAACCTGATGAAGAAAAGTAAACCATCAGGGCCGGGATGAATTTTCATCCCGGCCCCTTTTTTCTTACCCTTGAACGTGATTTTCTTTTATCTTTCGCTTATTCCTCCCCTCGGGTGATTTTCGGCCCTTTTTCATCAACCCTTAGGTCTAAGGCTTTCCATCCCCTGGGAAGGGGGCCAAAGGCTTTCAAGTAGTCCCCGGTCAACGGAGAATTTCCGTCAAGAATGACCAATAGAGAAGACCCGGCCCCGCTGATGACGCAGCCCGCTGCCCCAGCCTCGACGGCCCTTTTTTTGATTTCATCAAATCCGGGAATTAATTTTTTTCGGAAGGGTTCATGGAGATGATCTTGAAGGCCAAGAGAAAGGAATCCGCGATCGCCCGTTCGCAATCCCTCCAGTAAAAAAGCCAGATAGCCAATGTTTTGGCAAGCTTTTACCCGGTCAATTTCTTTGGGAAGAATGGCGCGGGCCTCTTCGGTGGATACCATAAAATCCGGGATCAAGAGAAGAAAGCGGAGGTCTTGAGAAAGAGGAAGATGGGAGTAGAGCGTCCTTTTTCCCTGACAGGAGGACTGGTTCAGGCCCCCGAAAAGAGCGGGAATGGCATTATCCGGATGACCCTCCATGAAGACAGCCGCTTCAACGATCGCATCTAAGGCTTCCCCTTTTTCCTGCATGGGATAATAAAAGCCGGAAGAATCCAATTTCTTTTCCAGGTCTTGAAAACTTCCAAAAGCGCCACTGTAAAGGGCCGCCGCAAGAACCCCTGCTACAGAGCAGGCTGCTGAAGACCCCAGTCCCCGGGTCGAAGGGATATCTCCTCCAATTTTTACCTTCATGGCCGGAAGCTTTACCCCTTCCCTTTTTCCATAGGCCCAGTAGGAGTCGATCACCAGGTTCCCTTTGGGCGCATAGGGAGATTCTTCTTTCGACCCATAAAGGGGCGCGGATTTTACCGACCCTTCGACAGGAAAAAAAGTGAACTGGTCATAAAGACTCAGCGCGAGGCCCAGGCAGTCAAAGCCCGAGCCCAAGTTTGCGGTTGTTGCCGGGACAAAAATTTTCCAGGAATTCATCATCAAGCTCCTTTACGATTTACGAATAGCGATAGCGGTTAATGTTATAAAGGGGCCTGGAAAGGATCGAATCATAGCCCAGGACAAATCCCTTTCCGGAGCCGGCATAGCGAACTTCTTCTTTCATTTGCTCCAGAGCGATCACCCGCTTTTCCCTTGATTCACAGGCGAACATCTTTTTGACCGGCTGCGGAAGGTCGATCATGGCGGCCTGGGCGATTCCTTTTACCTGATCCATCCAATGGTCGGGCACGTCCCTTCCCAGGGCCCGTAAAATTTTACCGGGGAACTTGAAGGGACTGGCGGTAGAAACAATCATAAGGGGACTGTCCAGTTCCAGCTTGTTGGCTGCGACATAGGCTACCGCCGTATGGGGATCCATCAGGTAATGATCTCTGGTAAAAACCTTTTCAATGGCGAGGGTTGTTTCTTCTTCCCTGGCCCAGGATGAGGGATACAGGGCTTCTTTCGGAAAGTCGAACTGCCCCTTTTTCCGAAGGTCTTCCATCTTCTGACGGATTTTCTCCGCATTTCCTTCCTTTAGATATAAGTAGCGTTCCAGATTGGAGGAAATCAAAATATCCATGGAGGGGCTAGACGTTAAAATCAGCTCCCGGTTCGCGTCATAGGTTCCTGTATTTGAAAAATCATAAAGGACTTTATTATCGTTGGACGCAACGGCGATTTTCCCCAGGGGCAGGCCCATTTCCCTGGCATAAAAAGCGGCAAGGACGTCGCCAAAATTTCCTGTGGGCACGATAACGTTAAGGTCTTCTCCCTTCCTGATTTTTCCGCTCTGGACCCACTGGCGATAGCCATCGAAGTAATAGACAATCTGTGGAATCAGACGGCCAATATTGATTGAATTGGCCGAAGAAAGCGCGACGCCTTTTTGTTTCAGCTCTTCGATCAGCTCCTGATCTTCAAAAAGCCTTTTGACTTCCCTTTGGCAATCATCAAAATTTCCCTGGACAGCGTCGGCCCGAACATTGGCCTCTGCCTGAGTAAGCATCTGCCTTTCCTGCATGGGACTTACCCCTTGATCGGGGTAAAAGACCAAAACTCCCATTCCCTCTACCCCGGCAAAGCCTTCCATCGCCGCTTTTCCCGTATCCCCTGAAGTCGCCGTAAGGATTAACCGCTGACGGTGATCATCCAAAAGCGACTGAGCCGCTTTCATTAAATAGGGGAGGATGGAAAGGGCCATGTCTTTAAAAGCCAGGGTCGGTCCGTGGAAAAGCTCAAGGAAGCCAAGATCGTCCTTTATAAAATGGACCGGACTTAAGGCTGGATCATCAAACCCATTGCCATAGGCCGCCCGGACCATGTCCCTGAGGTCCTCTTGGGAAAAATCGGTAAAATAAAGGGAGAGAATCAGGCTGGCAAGCTCTTCATACGAGCAATGGGAAAAATCATCCCAACAAAGCTGGGGAAAATAGTCGGGAACATATAAGCCCCCATCCGGAGCAAGGCCCTGTAAGAGCGCCTCCGCCCCGGTTTTTTTATTCTTTTCATCCCTTGTGCTGTGATAAAGCATTTATTCCTCCAGTAAAATCACGCAGGCCCCAGCCTGATACGCTTTGACCGCCTCGTCCAGGCTCATCTCTTCCTTCTTTCCCTTTTCCCCCTCTCGGCGGAGGTAAAAAGAAGAGCGTTTTTGACCGGCCAAATTCTCTCTTTTTCCGGGAAGAATCGGCAGAGCCATGGGTCTACCCCCCTGTTCAGCTGAATATAGATCCGTCAAAATGGCATCGGCCGTAGGATCCATTCCTCCTCCCGCGCCAAAAAATCGAAGTTCCCCGGCCCGGCTGCAATAAAGATAGACCATATTCCATACATCCCCTGCCTGGGCCAGCTGAGTGGAAGAAGAAAGGGCCGTCGGGACAACAGAAGCCGAAAACACGCCCTCTTCCTGCTTTTTAAAATGCGCAATGAGTTTGACGGTTTTTCCTTCCTCTCCAAGCGCTTTGAGGTCCCCGGCCTCAATCCGGTCCACCCCAATGCAGGGAATCTGACTTTCCAAAACCCCGCCCCCTAAAATAAGATCTGCTAAGATGACCAGCTTTCTTCTCGCATCCAGCCCGCAGAGATCATCTGTGGGATCTTCTTCCAGGACGCCCTTTTCCCGCGCTTCTTTCATCACGGCATCCAGATCTCTTCCCTTGGTGAGTTCACTTAAAACATAGTTGGAAGAGCCGTTCACAATCCCTTTTACTTCTGAAATCTCATTAAAGGCCAGCCGCCGGCGGAGGGAATCCAAAATAGGAATGGCCCCGCAGACCGCCGCTTCAAAAAGAAAGGTCCGGCCATTTTTTTCAGCCAGTTCGGCCAGCTCATCATAGGCGGCGGCAACGGCAGCCTTGTTGGACGTTACCACATCCTTTCCGCTGGTCAGGGCCCGGCGGATATATTCAATCGATTGATCCTTGGAAGAAGTGGCCTCCACGATCAGGTCAATGGAAGGATCGGAAAAAACCTCTTGCGCATCCGTGGTAAAAAGCGCCTTGGGCGCAGGGATTTTTCTTTCTCGGTTGACATTTCGGACAACAATCTTTTTCACTTCAATGGGCTCTTTAAAGCGAAGGGCCCACCTCTTTTTTTCCTCCTGGATGATTTTATACACGCCCATATTGACAACGCCGTATCCCATCAAAGCAATTTTCATGGTCATCCTCCTTAAAATCCATGTTGGTTCCTGGCCCTTTAGAAAAAGGCATTGTAAATCGCCTCAATCGCCTGGTTAAACTGTTCTGTCGCGATACCGATGATGATGTTCATTTCACTGGCTCCCTGAGAGATCATGCGGATGTTGACATCAGCCTTAGCTAAGGCCGTAAAGATGCTGGCCGAAACGCCCTTTGTCCGGGCCATGCCCTGGCCAACGACAGCCAAAAGAGAGAGCCCGTTTTCAGGCTTAATCTGATCAGGGTTACAGAAAATATCGATCTCTTCCAAAATTTTTTTCTTCTTCCGGGCAAAATCCGCCTCCGCAACCACGACCGATGCCGTGTCAATTGAGGTTGGCATATGCTCAATTTCGCATTCGTTGGCTTCAAAAACCGAACAGAGCCGACGGAAAAAGCCAGAGGCGGGAACGTTATGGGGTCTTTTTACATAGACCACCGTAAAGTCCTTTTTTCCAGCGATTCCGGTGACCACCCCCGCGCTTTCTTTTGCCTGAGGCACAATCCGGGTTCCTTCATCCTCGGGCTGGTTGGTGTTTTTGATTTGAATGGGGATGCCGGCGGCCCGGGCCGGACCAATCGCATCCCCGTGAAGGACCTGAGCTCCCATATAAGCAAGCTCGTGCAATTCTTCATAGGTCACAACGCGGATCGGCTTGGGATTTTTGACCACAGTGGGATCTGCTGCTAAAAATCCAGAAACGTCCGTCCAGTTTTCATAGAGATCTGCCTTGAGGTCCGCGGCCAGGATTGCCCCGGTAATGTCAGAGCCTCCCCGGGAAAAAGTTTTGATTTCTCCATTTTCCTCAGCCCCGTAAAAACCGGGAACAACCACCTTGCGTCCGGTCAGCTTTTCCTGAACCTTCTTTTTTGTCTCATCGCTGTCAAGCTCCCCGTCACTGCCAAAGCAAATGAGGTCTTTGGCATCGACAAAATCATAGCCCAGGGCAGCCGCCAAAACCCTCGCCATCAGATATTCCCCCCGGCTCGCCGAATAATCCTCAGAAGCTCCGAACATGACATCCGACTGAATCGCCTTGAGCTCGGAAACCAGGTCAAAAGAAGGCGCAATCTCTTTTTGAATTTCCAGATACCGGTCGGCGATGCTTTTAAAAACATCCTGTCCACCCATACCAATCGAAGCCATCTGATGGGTCAAATAAAGCATATCAGTGATTTTATGATCTTTGCCGAATCGTTTCCCTGGAGCGGAAACCACCACTACCTGTCTTTCTGGATCTTCCTGAATGATTTGAATAACCTTCCTGCACTGGGCGGAGTCGGCAACCGAGCTTCCTCCAAATTTCACAACTTTCATCTGAGCCTCCCAAATTTTAAGGACTTCTCGACCAAGGGGCAAACCCCCCTTTATTTCACCGAAATGAAGTTTTTGAAAAAAACGAGATATAGAAAAACGCTCAAACAAATTGTACTGATCTTTCCCTGGCCCGTCAATGAAAGGAACCGGCCCTTTCCGGCCCTGATGGTGTAAAATAGAAGGAAAAGAAAGGGAAAAGAGATGAAGGAAAATTATCAAAAAATCCTGGAAGAAACGCTAAAGAAAGTAGGCGGGCAAAAGCGCCCCCCCGCCCTTCTTCTCCACTCCTGCTGTGCCCCTTGTTCTTCTTATGTCTTAGACTACCTTTCCCAGTATTTTAAGATTACTGTCTTTTATTATAATCCTAATATTTATCCCGACCGAGAATACGAATTTCGCGAAAAGGAGCAGGAGAAGTTCATTGAGGCCTTTTTGAAAGATCATCCCGAAGCCCATCCGATTACCTTTATGAAAGCCCCTTATGAAAAAGAACTTTATTACAAAGAGGTCCGGGGCCATGAAAAAGATCCCGAAAAGGGAGCTCGGTGCTTTCTCTGCTATGAAATGAGACTGAAAAAAACGGCCGAAACGGCTAAAAAAGGGGGCTTTGACTATTTCACAACCACCCTTTCCATCAGTCCCCATAAAGATGCTCAAAAGCTGAATGCAATCGGAAAAAAACTGGCCGAGGAATACCAAGTTTCCTACCTTTTTTCCGATTTTAAAAAGAAGGAGGGATTTAAGAAATCCCTCCTTCTCAGTGAAAAGTATCAAATTTACCGGCAGGATTACTGCGGCTGTTTATTTTCTTACCAAGCAAATCAAGAAAGGAAAATACCCTCTGAAGAATCTATTTCTTCTCTTCCGAAAGATCTGCTGTAATCCCAGCGATATGCTTTGCAGTTTGTGCAAATTCCTCCCAAGGTTCCATCGCTTTGACAACCATTCTTGCTCCATCCGGCGAACCGCCGCCGTGCATACATCCAGGAATGCCGCCTCCAACGGTTAGCCATTCCACAAGCCTAGCCGCCCGGGCCCTGCTTTCTCCATCACACCCGGCCGTAAGGGCTTTGATAAGAGTGCCCCCGTATTTCTCATTCATAAAGTCCTCATAGGGAGGCATACAGCCCGTCTCGGCAATTCCGCCGGAAATATCCGTAGCCATGACCTTCGTCGTATAAGGAATTGACCCAACCTGAGTCTTATTGACATGGGCCAGAAGAGCATTAGGAATAAAAAGGCCGGAAGGATGCTGCTTTCCCTTTGCAATTGCCCCAATCCCTAAACCATAGGTAAGTTCGTTGTTGATAGCCATCTGTGTCAGCTTATCCTGGAAGGTTTTTCGAGTGAGACCATTTGCCCTGGCCATATTAATAGCGGCGCCACACATGACATCTCCCTGGCCGGCAACGCAGGCACCGATGGCCGACCGATAGATGGCTGCAAAAATGCCGATAAACTGTCCGCAGTATTTGGCCTCCTTATTAATGAAGACTCTCTCTTTGGGAACAAAAACATGATCAAAGAGGAGGAAAGCTTGGGTAATATTGCCAACTTTCGGGCTATCCCAGCCCTCGTGAAGATCCCTTTCATCGGAGGGTCTTCTTGTTTCTACAATGGTCAATCCTTCCGCATCTCTTGGAACAGCACAGGCAACGGCAAAATCCTTATCCGTATCCTTATAGCCGGAACCAGGAACCACCATAATTTCATGACAGGCAGCAATTCCGCAGATCTGTACTTTATAACCGGAGATTACAATCCCATCTTCTCGTTCCTCCACAATGTGAACAACAGAATCTGGGTTCTCTTGCTGTGAGGGTTTTAAAGACCGATTTCCTTTGGCATCCGTTAATGCTCCGGCAACAGAAAGGGCATGGTTTTCGACGTAGAGCATATAATTTTTTAAAAGCTCGTGATAGTTCGTTCCCAGTTCCTTATCCATATCATAGGTTACCGCCCAAAGAGCGTTCATGGCCGTCCAGCCGGCGCAAGTGGCTCCCTGGCAGGTCCCAGAATACCGGAACTGCTCACGTTTCATATCTGCGTTACCGATTTGATCTTCCATCGTAGTATTTAAGGTGTTCCACCGATGGGCGATTTCTCCCGTCAATACGGATTTATTCGTGAAGATTGGTTTCTTTTCCTCGTCAAAGGCCATGTCGTAAGAGTGCGCTACCGAGTCTACATGCAGGCGAGTATTGGGATCAGTTGTAACATCTTCAATCAACTTGCCATACTTGTAAATGTTTGGCCTTAATTTTTTCAAGCTTTCCCGATACTGGGCACCATTGATCAGCATAATCATTCCTCCTTTAGTAAAAGAAACAGTTTTGGCATCACAGCATAATATGATGTCACAGCATAAAATCGAGTATTTTCATTGCACATATTGACCAGTAAAAACGAGAAAATAGCACCTCCTAAAAATCATGAAAAAATTGGTATTATATTCGCTCTATATACAGCTCGCAACGGTTCCTGAGGTTAGAAAACCTTTTCTTTCTTTTAAATATAGCAAAAATTTATAAAATATTCAAGATAAAAGGGGCCGATTTTCATCAGCCCCCAAAAATTTTATTTAGTTTCCAGGCAGAGCTTCCCGGACCGGGTGGATCCGACTGAAGATCATCTTTCCAGCGGAAGTCTGTAAGACCGAAGTGACGGTTGTATCGACCGTTTTTCCGATCGCTTCTCCCCCGTCTTCAATGACAATCATGGTTCCGTCATCAAGGTAGGCCAGGCCCTGACCGACTTCTTTTCCCGCCTTTAAAATCTTAATGCGCATGATTTCACCGGGAATCACCACCGGTTTTAAGGCATTGGCCAATTCGTTGACATTTAAAACGCGAATGTTCTGGACGGAAGCGACCTTATTCAAATTATAATCATTGGTTACAATCCAGCCCTGGTAGCGCTTGGTCAAAATGAGAAGCTTGGCATCCACTTCATTGGTCTCGTCAATATTCTGACTGTCCACCACGACGGTTAGCTCCGGCGATTTTCTCATTTCATAGACCCAGTCCAGGCCTTTTCTTCCTCGCTCCCGCCTTTGGGTATCCGAAGAATCTGAAATATGCTGAAGTTCTTCCAAAACATACTTCGAAATCACGATGGGCCCTTCTAAAAAGCCCGCTTTGATGACGGAGAAGATTCGGCCGTCAATAATTACCGAGGTATCCAAAATTTTGGGAATGACCAAAGGATCCCTTCCCTCAAAAATCTCCGCCTCATGAAAATCCGGGAACATGGCCAGGGGATTTTGAAAGAGATCCGTGGAATCTTCATCTTCTTCCGCTTCAATTTCTTCTTCCTGAGAAGACGGACGACCTTTTTTCCCTAAGAGATGGAAATGATGCTTGTTTTTTTCCTCTTTTGCGCTCTTGTCCTCCTTTTGCTTTTTAGACCGATCTTTGGAAAAAAAGAGCGCTTTGATTTCTTCCGCATTGGAAAGGGCAATGCGAATACCCAATAATCCAAAAAAGATATAGATGAATATGGCAATTAAAACCCCAATGACATTGCCCACATAGTTAATACTGAGCGATAAAACCGGATTGCTGACAATCATCGCAATGACCAGTCCAATGAAAAGTCCCCCGGTCGCGATGATCATATCGCTTAACGGACGCCCTTCAAAACGTTTGACAAGTGAATCCTCCATGATGTTTAAGGTCCTGGCGAAAAAAGGAAATAAAAAATAAAACAGAATAAAACCGCCAATCGTAATCAGGCCAATAATAATGACTGTCCAGGACTTTGCC
The DNA here is from genome assembly GCA_902489375.1 of uncultured Tissierellia bacterium. Taxonomy (GTDB): domain Bacteria; phylum Bacillota; class Clostridia; order Tissierellales; family Peptoniphilaceae; genus CABTZP01. Next base: position 11,942 of record CABTZP010000024.1, read on the forward strand.
AGGGAAGCGAACACTTGCAGACCATTCAGAAAAATGCCAAGGGCTAGGCCGACCACCGCACCGATGATGCCGATCAAAATTCGAACAATTTTTCTCATCGGCTTCTCCTTTCTTTATTTACCGAATTTACCGATTTCCGCCCTAAGGATTTCAATCGGCGGAAAGATCAAAATATTTTTAAAAATAAGAAACGCACGCAAAAAAAACGTGCGCTATCTCCTCGATATCTGAAGCGGTTTATTCCGCTTCCTCCAAAACTTCATTGCCTTCAGGATCTTGCACTTCCAGATCCTCATCCATGGTGATGGCGTCATCGATCATGGTCTGGGCTTCTTCTGTACTCATGGACCCAACGATGACCAGCTCGGAAATCAACATTTTCTTTGTACGGTTGAGCATTTTTTTCTCCGAGGTGGAAAGGCCCTTTTCCATATCCCTTACCTGAAGATTTCGAATGATCTCCGCCATTTCAAAGGGATCGCCGGTCTTTAGGCTTTTCAAATTTTCCCGATACCTTTGGCTCCAGTTATTAGACATTTCCGTACTTTCGGAATGGAGAATGTCCATGACTTTTTTTCCGTCCTCTTTTGACATCACCGGGCGAATACCGATGGAGTCAATATGATTTACCGGGATAGAGATTTTAATACTGGCAATGGGCATCTTCAGGATGTAGAACTGCTGTTCAGTTTCTAAAATTTCCCTGGTCTCAATCCCGACAATTTTTCCTGCCCCTTGCATGGGATAAACTATGCGATCCCCGACTTTAAACATATCGATCACCCCCTCTAAATTATAGCGGGAAAAATCCTGGAAGGCAAAAGATAAATATTATATTGGATGGAAAATGAAATGTCAATTTTTCTCTCTCTTTTTTTCCTTTCCTTCTCTTTTCAGTCGATTGAGTACCTGGGAGAGATTCTGACAATAAACCAGCTCCAACGTATCAAATTGCGCAGGGGGAAAATCAGCCGATACATACACTCTCTTAAAGCCCATCCGCGAAAGATCTTGAACCCTTCGTTCTCCGTCTTCCGCTTTTTTTAAGTCCCCGGTCAGGCCAACTTCAGCAAGAAAGGCATCTGTCGCGGATAAAAAGAAACCATCCGCGGCGGATGCAATTGCAACCAGGACAGCAAGATCTGTCACCCTTTCTTTAATGGCAATGCCCCCCGTCGCCTTTAAAACGATGTTTTTTTCATCTAGCCGGTAGCCCGCCCGAACTTCCAAAACGGCCACCAGAGTATTGAGCTGATCCCTGCGCAGGCTATCGCCGATCCGCATGGGGTACGGCTCGTAAGAAGGAGAAACCAGGGCCTCAATTTCAATGGGAATAAACCGGGACCCTTCCTTCTGCAGAGCAATTGCCGATCCTGTGACCGGCCGATCTCTTTTCGTCAGAAAAAAAGAATAGGGGTCTTGGACCTCCATCAGACCCTTTTCCATCATTTGGAAAAGACCTACTTCTCCCGTATAGCCGAACCGATTTTTTGTCGATCGGAGCAGACGCAGGCCCTCGTCCCCGCCGTCATCCAGATATAAAACGGTATCAACCAAATGTTCAATGGTTCTTAAACCGGCCATTTCATCAGATTTTGTCATGTGCCCAACGATAAAAGAGGCCATGGGATGAGAAGGATCCTTACTCAGCTCAAGGGTTTTGTCCGTCACCCGAAGGGTTTGGGTAGGAGTCCCCTGTCTCTGCGCAAATTCCTCCAGCTGGAAGGTTTGTACCGAATCCAGGATAAGAAGGGCAGGATGCAGGCGAAAAACCTCATCCATCACCTCATCCATCGCGTTAGTCGAAAGGATATAAATTTTAGGGCTGAGCTGGTCAAAAAGACGGCTGGCCCGGTTTTTAACCTGACCTGCGCTTTCTTCTCCGGAAGCATAGAGGACGTCTTTCCCCTGCCGGGCAAAATTCATGGAAAGCTGAAGGAGGAGGGTGGATTTTCCAGCGCCAGGCCTAGCCGTAAGCATATTGACAGAGTCTCGGACAAGCCCGCCTCCTAAAACTCGGTTGAGCTCTTTTATCCCCGTATCCATTCGCTCAGAGGAAGTGGAGGCCACCTCAGAAAGAGGGATCGCTTTTTCCCTCTTTTGCGCCGGCGTCGTTGTTCTTTTCTCTTTGGACGGACTTATGCGGGTTTCTTCCATGGTTGCCCATTGCCCGCAATTTGGGCATTTTCCAGTCCATCCCGTTTGAACATGGCCGCACTCTTTACAGATATAGCGCACCCTTTCAGCCATTCATCTTCTCCGCCGAAGCCGTTTTCTTTTCCGCTTTTTTCTCAGCTGCATCTTTTCCTTTTTGGGCCGTCTTTTTCTCCGCTAAAATAATTTTCCCCTGGAAAACGCGAAGCTCTTCTTCCCGGCCTTCCTCCATTTGACCGGAAAGAACTCTCTCCGCCATCATATCTTCGATCTGGGTCCGGATCGAGCGTTCTAAGGGCCTTGCGCCCAAATCCGGATCATAGCCCTCTTTAGCAATTTTTTTTGCCACGGCATCCGTATAGGTCACGGTATAGCCCATGTCTTTAATCCTTGCCATAAGCTGCTCTAAGAGGAGACGGGTGATCTTGTAAATGGAATTTTCATCCAGACGATGAAAGACCACAGCCTCATCCAGGCGGTTCAAAAACTCCGGTCGGAAGGTCTGAGCCAGTTCTTCATGGACAATTTCTGACATTCTTTCATGATCATCCTGAGCCTGGTCTTGCTGATGGTCAAAGCCTAATTTATGATTTTCCTTAATCCGCCCGGCGCCGACATTAGATGTCATAATGATAATGGTGTTTCGAAAGTCCACGGTCCGCCCCTGACTGTCGGTTAATCTTCCATCATCCAAAACCTGCAGGAGGATATTAAAAACATCCGGGTGCGCTTTCTCAATTTCATCAAAAAGAACGACCGAATAGGGATGGGAGCGAACCTGATCGGTCAGCTGTCCCCCTTCTTCATAGCCCACATAGCCAGGAGCGGAGCCTACCAATCGCGAAACGGAATA
>CABTZP010000025.1 GCA_902489375.1 uncultured Tissierellia bacterium
CAAACTGATTTCGAGTCAGCCCCGTTATGACCACTTCGATACTTCTCCAAACCATTGGACCTTTATTTTATGACAAGATTGGCCAAAGAGCAAGATCCCCAGAAAAAGGGACGAAAAGAAGGCGAAAATTAATGGACCGCTTCAAAAAGCGAAAGCGCCCTGCCTTCTTCTTCGGGAAGAATCCTTTTTGCGAATCGCTGAAAATGTTCTTTGGAGCCGGATGTATAAAGAAACCGACAGGGAAGGGGGCTTTTTTCCCTTTCGACGGGTGCTTTTCCTTTTAAGAGGGCATCCAGGCCTTTAGCAATGCCCCGGGCCGGATTGACTAAGATCGTCTTTGGCCCAAGAGATGCTTGAACCTCTTTTCTAACCAGAGGATAATGGGTGCAGCCTAAAAGAACAACCGCCGGTTCCTTTCCCCTCCAGGAGGAGAGCTCTTCATCCACCAGCGCCTGCATCGCCTCTGCTGAAAGATCCGCCTTTTCAATAGCCGGAACCAGATTCGGACAGGCAAGCTCACTTACCCGAAGGCCGGGAACCTCTTCCAAAAGCCTTTTTTTATAGACATGAGAGCGAATGGCTCCCCGGGTGGCCATGATCCCGACATCAACCCCGCCCCGGGAAAAAGCCGCCTTTTCCGCTAAGATCCCCTCCAGAGAAGCAGGGACCATGGGCATAACCGGAAAAGGATACTTTCCTTCAAAATAAGAACCCAGGGTGGTGGAACTGGTATGGCAGGCCAGGACCAAAGCATCCAGCGGCTTTTTTTGAACAAAACCGATCACATCTTCTACCAGCCTCGCCAAATCCTCCGTAGACCGATCACCATAGGGAGCATGGCCATTGTCCCCAAAATAGATATAGTTATTTTGGGGATAAGCCCCAATCAGCTCACTGAGGACGGTCAGTCCGCCAAAGCCGGAATCAATCACAGCAACCTGGAAATCCTTCATCCTTATCCTCTTTCTAAAAGGTCTGTGACGGTCAGGGAAGGCCTTTTGCCGAAGGCCCTCCCGGCTCATTCATCACAAGTATTCACTTTACCACAAGTCAAAAGGACAAGGAAAAAATCTTCACCATTTTTCGGATTCCCTTATTACGTCGCCTCGATCAAGGAGCTGGCTTTTCGCAACAAAATAAAAGACTTTTTGACAGCAAGAGAAGCTACCAGCAAGATCTGTCTATCTGATATACTAGTTGGAGCGAAAGAAAGGGAGGCGAGAATTGAAACCGATCAAAACGTTTGTTTTTGACATGGATGGCACCTTGCTGGACTCCATGGGCGCCTGGCAAAGGGTGGATTTTGAGATCATTCAGGACCTGGGCATTCCCTCCAATGAGGTGAATTTCAATAAAATCATAACCTACGGGCTAAGTCGGCTCCTGGAAGGCTTTCGCCAAGAATGGAACGTGGTGATCAGCGAAGAAGAATTTATCGACCGATCTTACAGCAAAATGAACAAATGGTATGAAAAAGAAGCCCGGATCCTGCCGGGCGTGGGAAACGCCCTCAAAGAAATTCGGGAAATGGGCTGTCCCATCATCGTCGCTACGGCAACCCCCCGGGAGATGGCAAAGATCGGCTTGAAATCCACCGGCCTTTGGGAAATGATCGATTTGCTCTATTCCACATCGGAAGATGGCCTTTCGAAAAACGAACCCGGATATTTTCAACGCTTAGAAGAAAAAAGCGCCTCTTCTTCCGAGGAAATGGTCCTTTTTGATGATGCTCTTTATTCCCTGGTCACCGCCCGCGCTTGCGGCTGGTATACCGTTGGAATCAGGGACCGGTCCTATCCTCAGGATTGGGAGAAAATCAAATGCCAGGCTGACGAAGCAATGGATGGGTTTTCCCATTTTTATCCTCGGAAATGGCTTAGCGAAAGAAGGAACCGGTTAAGGGCGGAAAATGCCATGGCCGGAACATTGAGATAAGAAAAGGAGACTCTCATGGATAATTTTACGGGTGGCACGTGTCTAGTCGCCAACGAGGTCATTGATAAAATGATCGCCTACGCGGCAACACAGGTTGAAGGCGTAGCGGAAGTTGTAGGATATGACCGCAGCTCCGGAAAACTTCGCCATCATTATGAAAAGACTCTGGCCAGCGAAGAAGAAAATGGCCATATCTGGATTGCCCTGATGATTGTCGTTGACCGCGACTATTCGGTGATCGACGTCGTAAAAGAAGTGCAAAAGTCGGTGAAGGAAGAAGTGGAATCCATGTTGGGTTTATGCTGTGAAAGCATCGACGTGGCGGTCCTTTAACACCGTTAAATGAAGTTTGAACCGTAAAGAAGGTGTATAGCAATGAATTCATTTAAAGCGGAGTCGAAGAAGCTTTTGGAGATGATGATCCATTCGATTTATACCGATAAGGACATTTTTCTTCGAGAGCTGATTTCTAATGCTTCCGATGCCCTGGATAAAAGGCATATGAAAACGTTGGATGATCATCCAGCCCAGGCTGATCGGTCAAAATTAAAAATCGACCTGATCGCCGATCAAAAGGCGCGGACCTTAACCATCCGTGATAACGGCTGCGGGATGACAAAAGAAGAACTGGAAAAAAATTTAGGAACCATTGCCCACAGCGGGTCCCAGGAATTTAAAAAAGACCGGGAAAAAATTCAAAATGAGAAGACCCCTTCATCTGAATTCAGGAAAGATGCGGAAGAAGAAAAAATCGCGGAGATCATCGGCCAGTTCGGCGTTGGTTTTTATTCGGCCTTTATGGTAGCGGATCGGGTTGAAGTCCTAACCAAACCCATGACGGGAGATCAGGCCTACCGGTGGACAAGTGCAGGAGCAGAAGGCTATCAGATCGAGGAAGCCGAAAAAGAAGAGATTGGCACGGAAGTCATCCTCCATCTTCGCCCGGATGAAGAAGGAGAAGAAGTCGAAAAATATTCCGCCTACCTTGAGCCCTATACGCTGGAAAGCCTTGTTGAGCGCTATTCCAACTATATCCGTTACCCCATCCGGATGGAAATCGAGCACAGCAAAAGAGTGGATCCTCCGGAAAATGCCAGCGAAGAGGAAAAAGAAGAATACGAGAAAAACCCAAAGGTTGAAAAGGTCCGGGAGTGGGAGACCTTAAACTCCATGACGCCTATCTGGGAAGAGCCCAAGTCCAGCCTTTCGGATGAGGATTATATTCATTTTTATCAGCAGGAGCATCTGGGCTTTGAAGAGCCATTGGCTTGGATTCACCTTGTGGCGGACGGAACGCTTACCTACCGGGCCATCCTCTACCTTCCCTCGGCATTGCCATGGGATTTCTATACCCGGGAGTTTAAAAAGGGCCTGACCCTCTATTCCAGCGGGGTAAAGATCATGGACCATGCCGATCAGCTCCTTCCGGATTATTATTCATTCGTTCAGGGGGTCGTCTCTTCGGAAGATTTTGATCTTAATCTTTCCCGGGAAACCCTCCAGCAGAATCGGCAGATTCTCTCCATTGCCCGAAAAATTGAAAACAAGATCACCGATCAGTTGATGGAGATGAAAAAAGAAGAGCCGGAAAAGTACAAAACGTTTTTCGAACTCTTTGGCCCAACGCTTAAAGCTGGAATTTACCAGTCTTTTGGAGCAAAGAGCGATCAGCTCGCCCCGCTGTTGATCTTTTCCACCTCCCGGTCCATGGACCAGAAACGGTCTTTGGATGAAATTACGGAGGGGATGAAAGAAGAGGAGAAAATCTATTACGCGACCGGTAAGGACCTGGGACAGATTGACCGCTTGCCGATGATGGGGGCTTTAAAGGAAAAGGATATCGAAGTCTTGTATCTGACCGAGACCCTGGATGAATTCACGATTAAGGCCATGCGGGAATACCAGGGCCATCCCTTCCAGTCGATTCAAAGTGAGGCGTTTTCCCTGCCGGGTCAGGAGAAGAAGGACCAGGAAGAGCCAGAAGAAAAGAGCAAAGCTCTTTTCGCGGCCATGAAAGAAATTTTGAATGGTGAAGTCGAAGAAGTAAAGGCTTCAAGCCGGCTTCAGGAAGACGCGGCGATTCTGGTCGCGAAGGGAGAAATTTCCATTGAAATGGAAAGGACCCTGGCCGATCAGCCGGGCATGGCGCCGGTGAAAGCGGAGAAGATTTTGGAGATGAACCCTGGCCATCCGCTGATGGAAAAGCTACTGGCTATGCAAGCGGAAAAAAAGCAGGAAGAGCTGGAAACCTACACCCGCCTGCTCTACGATCAGGCCCGACTGATTGCCGGCCTTGGGATTGAAGATCCGGTGGCCTTCTCTCGCGAGATTCAAAAGATGATGAAATAGAGGAGAGCTAAGCTCCGGCAGATGCGCGGGGCACTCGAAAGGGATTTTAAAAGGAGCGTTGCCTTTGCCAGGGCTTCGCTCCTTTATTTTAAGAAGGGACTTTTGAATAGCCCCGGGATTTTAAGGGGATTAACAGTCATTTAACCGCTGAACCAGCATATCCGGATCAAAACCATGAACTAAAGCGGCCTCCTCCACCGTTTCCATCATCGCAGAAGGGCAGGCGATGCAGCCCATGCCGATCGTCATTAAATAACGAATGGCCCGAGGCTTTTTTTGGATCACCTCGGAAATCGACATATCGCCGGTAATGACAACGCCTCCTTGTTCTTCAGCCTTTGGGGCCTCAGTAGAAGGGTCCTTTGAACCCGAATGACCAAGATTAAACATAAAAGAACTCCTTTCTTTCAGATGTTTTTTCTCGCAGATTATCCTATACCCCAAAAAAGAAGAAAACATTGATTTCGGTCAAATTTAAGTAGCCGGGGGTGAAGAGAGTCCGAAATCGGTTATAATAATAAAAATGCCTTGAATAAAGAAGACGAAGAAAAACATAGACTTGGGAGCGAAGGCTCCAGAGAAGAAAGGATAGGATATGGAATATAAAAGAAAAAAAGTGGATCAGCTGATCACCGATCAGGAAAACGAAGAGATGGAGGCCTATAGCCGGGGCTATATTGATTTTCTCAACCGAGGAAAGACCGAAAGGCTGGCCTCGGCGGAAATGATTCGCCAGGCAAAGGACCAGGGATTTATCTCTCTGGAGGAGGCCCTGAAAAAAGGCGCCCAGCCCGGAGATAAGATCTATGCTGAAAATCGGGGAAAGGGCGGCGCCCTGATCCTTCTGGGAAAAGATCTTTGCCAAGGAATGGACATCGTTGGGTCCCATATCGACAGTCCCCGGCTGGATATCAAGGCCCTCCCCCTTACGGAAGACGGCGGCATGGCCTATTTTAAAACCCATTATTATGGCGGGCTAAAAAAATACAACTGGACCAATATTCCCCTCGCTCTTCACGGACTGGTTTTTCGAAAAGACGGGAAGCCGGTGGAAATCAATATTGGGGAAGACCCTTTAGATCCGGTTTTTTATATTAACGATCTCTTAATCCATTTATCTAAGGAAAGACTGAAAAAGGAAGCGGACGAAGTCATTAAAGGAGAAGATTTGAAGGTTGTTGTGGGATCGACTTCCCGGGGCCAAGAAGAAAAGGAAGAAAATCCCGTCAAAAAGAACATCCTGGCTTTTCTTGAGGAAAAATATGGGTTGGACGAGGACGACTTCCAGGTTGCCGAGATTGAAGTCGTTCCGGCCGGGCCTGCTCGTGAAGTCGGTTTTGATCGATCGATGATCGCCGCCCATGGCCATGACGATCGAATCTGCTCCTATGCCAATCTTCGGGCAATGCTGGACGCGAAGCCAAAAGACCGAACAAAAGTCGCTCTTTTTGTGGATAAGGAAGAAATTGGCTCCGTGGGCAATACCGGGATGCACTCGAGCTTTTTCGCCAACCTGATTGCGGAGCTGATCGAGTCCATGAAAGGATCGTATTCCGAGCTCTTCCTCCGCCGGGCCTTTGCTCACTCCCGGGTCCTTTCTGCAGATGTTACCGCCAGCTTTGATCCCGTCTTTTCCGAAGTCTTTGACAAGGAAAACGCCTGCCAGATCGGCTGTGGGGTGGCCCTGGTAAAATATAGCGGATCCGGCGGAAAAGGCGGGTCCAACGATGCCAACGCGGAATTTCTCAATGAAGTTCGGCAGATTTTTGATAACCATGGCGTCATCTGGCAGACTGGAGAACTCGGGGGCGTCGATGCTGGCGGCGGCGGCACCATTGCCTACATCCTTGCGAACCTCGGGGCGGAAGTCGTGGACTGCGGAACGGGGATGCTTTCCATGCACGCCCCGATTGAGCTGGCCGCTAAAGTGGACGCCTACGAAACCTATCGGGCTTACCGGGCATTTTTCGACTAAAAGCGATAAGCTCGCCCCCCCCCCTTGCCAGAAATCGGCAAAGTATGGTACAATGAAAACACAGAGTTTATCCTATTTCCTCAAACTCTTCTTCTGTTTTCTTTTCGTCGAGAGGAAAAAAACGCCAGGGGCGGAGCTGAGGCTGTCTTTTGAGAGATGATTATCTCAAGAGATCCTAAGCCGATTAGAAAGACGGGTGAGCCATTGCAAGTCAATCAAGCGATTAACGGCATTAAAGCGGAAGTAGAAGAAGCGATCGGCCGGCGCTGCATTGTCAAAGCCGATAAAGGGCGCAAACGGATCATCACGAAAAAAGGCATCATTGAAAATGCCTTTGATGACGTTTTTACGGTACGAATCAATAATGATTTTGATGTTGAACGAACAGTTTCCTTTACTTATACGGATGTTTTGACATCGACAGTACAGTTAACGGTATTTTAAGCGTTTTAGCATGAAAAAAGAGGGCGAAAGCCCTCTTTTTCTAATGAAGATCTTGTGAAGATGCTAGCCTCTTTCCTGGCGAACAGGCCGAGGCGAAAAAGCGAACTGGATCCTCCCGCGTCTTTGTCAGAAAGGTCTAAAGGACCGAAATCCAAGGGGCTAAAGAAGAAAGAGGGTAAAGATGGAGCTTGAAATTCAGGCCAATGCCAAGATCAACCTGGCCTTAGATGTCATCGGACAAAGACCGGATGGCTATCACGAAATTGACACCATTATGCAGGAAATTTCCCTGGGCGACCTCATCACCATTGAACCCGGCCGGGGGGGACTGGTTCTTTTTTCTGATGATCCTTCGCTTGATTTAGGTCCGGCAAATCTCGTCTATCAGGCCTGGGAGCTCCTCAAAGACCAAGCCGAAGATGATGCCGTCGTCATCGATATCCAAAAGCGGATTCCCATGGCCGGGGGGCTGGGCGGGGGAAGTGCCGATGCCGCCGCCACCCTTCGGGGCTTAAATACCCTTTGGAAGCTTCATCACACGGAAGAAGAACTTGAGGAGATTGCGGCGAAGCTTGGCTCCGACGTCCCCTTTTTTATTCGGGGAGGCACCCAAAGGGCCAGGGGACGAGGCGAAAAGCTCACGACTTTAAAAAGCTGGGAAGGAAAGCACCTGCTCTTATTAAATTCCGGAGATAGTTTAAGCTCCCGCCTCGTCTACAATACCGCCAAAATCAAGACAGAAATGGATATGGAAAGCCTGACCCATTATCTGGCAACCGACAGTCCCCGCTCGTACACCCTGATGAAAAATGAGCTGGAATCGGCAGCCATCTCCCTCCTTCCTCATCTTCAGCAGATGAAAGAAGAGCTCATCCAGGCCGGTGCGCTAACGGCCATGGTTTCCGGATCGGGTCCAACCGTTTTTGGCCTCTTTGAAACCGATCAGGAAATGGAAAGGGCCAAGGCGCATTTTACCGGTCGCTATCCTTTTGTCAAAGGCGCAAGGACCCTGTAAATTAGGAAAATGATTTTTTATCCTAAGGTTTTTGATCTCCAGAGGGAGGAAAGGCGCAAAAGCGGCAAAAATCAGCTACAAGATGTAGACAGGGAAAAAGAAAAAATACATTTTATTGGGCTCTTTCTGAAAAATAGGCCGAAATTTTTGCAGCCCTCAGCTTGAACCGATATAGGGGCTGGGTTATAATAAAAACGTCTGAAAAATCTTTTTTTGAACCTCTGCCTAACCCTTTTTGAGGCTGATAAAATGCGGCAAGGGATAAAAGACAGAAAAAAACCATCATATAAAGCGCCGATGGGTAAAATCGGGCTTGCTCATATAAAGGATAATTCATGGCCAACCGTCAAATTGACAATTATTATGAACGCCGCCGTATCGAGAGGGTCCGCCGGAGGAATCGAAACAAAATGATTCGTCGTCGTCGAGCAATCATCAGCTGCTTGTTTGCCACAGTCCTCGTTCTTCTGCTGGGGCGTTTTGCGATTTCCAAACTTTCTGAAAAATCCAGCGCCAAGAGCACCCGATCGGATAAAGACCTGGCTTTGCAGGCCGAAAACCTTAAGGGCCTTGAGGAAAAAGAATCCAAGGACACCCAAAAGAAAAAGCTCAATATTGAATATCTAACCGAAGAAGAACTTCGGCAAAGAAAACCCGCCCCCCGGACTGAAAAAGTGCAGGTTGAGCATTATCAGGATAAGATTGACACGATTTTAGTTACCAGCCGGGATGCCCGCCTGTATAGCCGGGATTCGACAAAATCCACCCTTCAGGCTCTTCTTCCTAAGGGCACCTATATCGAGACCTACGGTCATGAAAACGGCTGGACAAAAGTCACCAGCATTGGACGTGAGGGCTTTATTCGTGACGCGGACTTAGATGTCGTCTCAGACGCTTCGACCTTTTATGTCATCAACGGGCACCTCATCGTCAATGCCCGCTATGGTCTGGATGAAAAATATATTACCGTCTTTAATAAGGATGCCGCCGCCGCCCTTCGGGTCATGTTGGAAGCCATGGAAAGGGATCGGTGCAAAATTGACGTGGCAACGACCTTCCGTTCCGCTCCGGATGAAGCCAAAGAGTTGGTCCTTCGCGGAAACCCGGCTGGCGCTCCCCAGCCTGGCCATGCCGAGTTCCAAACCGGTTTTGGCGTTCAATTCTATGAGCCCGGGACGGATCCTCGAATGGAGAATCATTTCGAACAGTCCCAGGCCTATCAATGGCTCATGGCTCACGCCCATGATTTTGGTTTTGTCCTTCGTTATCCGGAAGGCTCCGAAACCATTACCGGTTACCGGGCGGACCCCACCATCTTCACCTACGTCGGTGTAGAAGATGCCTCCATCATCAGCAACGAAGGCCTGACCTTAGAAGTTTATTACGGGGTCCAATAATCTTGCGGGAAGGCTCCGGCCTTCTTTTTTTTTCTCTTCTTTTGATTCTTGTGTAAAAAATGCCTGGAGGAACTATGAAAGTCCTTGTTACCGGAGCCTTGGGCTACATCGGCTCTCATACTGCTGTTGAACTTTGTCACCGGGGCCATGAGCTTATTCTCGTGGATAACCTCTCGAATGCCAAAGCTTCGGTTGTCCAAAGAATTGGTCTTCTGACGGGAAGAGCTCCTCTTTTTTTTCAGGGCGACGCAAAAGACCCAGCTTTTATGGACGCCCTCTTTGCCCGGCAAAAACCCGATGCGATCCTTCACTTTGCCGGCTTTAAAGCCGTCGGAGAGTCGGTCGAAAAGCCCCTTGCCTATTACCGGAATAATCTTGACACGACCCTGACCCTGCTGGAGACCATGGAAAAATATGGGACAAAGACCTTCGTTTTTTCCTCTTCCGCGACCGTCTATGCCCCCGAAAACCCCAGCCCCTTAAAAGAGGATATGCCCCTTCGGGCCATTAATCCCTATGGAAAAACAAAGATCATGATTGAAGAAATCCTTCGGGACTATGCCCAGGCAAGTCCTTCCTTTACCGGGATTCTTCTGCGCTATTTTAACCCCATCGGCGCCCATCCTTCCGGATGGCTGGGCGAAGAGCCGTCCGGCATCCCCAACAATCTCATGCCCTATCTCTGTCAGGTGGCCGAAGGGACCCTTCCCCTCCTCCATATCTTTGGCAGTGACTATCCCACCCCCGACGGGACCGGTATCCGGGACTATATCCACGTTCAGGATTTGGCCGGGGGCCATGTCCGGGCTTTGGAACAGCTTCATGAGCGCCCCGGCATCTTTACCTACAACCTGGGAACCGGAAAAGGAACTTCCGTCCTGGAGCTGGTCAAGGCCTTTGAAAGGGTCAACGGCCTGACCATCCCCTATTTGTTCGACGACCGCCGGCCGGGCGATCAGGCCGAAGTCTTTGCAGACCCCACCCTCGCCCAAAAAGACCTGGGCTGGAAGAGCCAATTTTCGATTGAAGAAGCCTGCCGGGACGCCTGGAACTTCCAGAAAAAGCGAAAAGAAGAGAAAGATCATCAATAAAGACGAAGCGAAAAGTGGAGAAGAAAAAAGCCGGGCTATTTCACCGCCCGGTTTTTTCCAAAGCGCTTTTTAAAACTGTGAAAGACTAAAGAAAGCTCCGGTACCTGAAGGACAAAGAGAAGCGGAAAATAAATCGCCGCCGCGGCCAATAAGACGATCAGCATCCGGGTCATCTCGCCAATGCCTCCCAGGAGAGAATAAACTTTCAGCGCAAAAAGAACCATCACAACAGAAGATCCGGTGATTTTCACCAGACTGCGAAAGACCCTCTTGTAACCCAGTGGGCCAATTTTTTTTCTAAGGGTGACCGCCATCAAAACAGCCCCGATCCCTGCGGTCATCGTCGTCGCGGCGGAAAGACCGTTGAGTCCGAAGAAGTGAGAGAGAATCAGATTAAAGATAATATTTAAAACAACCTGAACCGTCGCGATTAAAAGCGGGGTTTTCGTATCGTTCATTGTATAGTAAATCCGGGTGTTCATCTGATAGAACATAACGAAAAAAAGGGCCGGGGCATAATAAAAGAGGATTCCCGCCGTCATCGCCGTAGACTGAGGCGTAAAGGCGCCTCTTTCATAAAAGACCCGAACCACGGGAACCGAAAAAGCCATCAGGCCAAAGACCGCTGGAATAATCAAAAGCAGTCCTGCTGTGATCGACCGGGCTGAAATTTTTTTAACCGCACCGATCTTCTTTTCCCGGGAAAGCGCCGTCATCTTCGGAAAAGCCGCCGTGACAATGGAGACGATGACAATTCCCTGAATGAGATCATAGAGCTTGGCTGCATAGTCCAGGGCCGAAACCCCGCCCGCCGCGGCAACCGTCGTTGCCACCGCCTTATCGACAATAATCGAAATATCGTTGACGACGATAGAAATCATTGCCGGAAGGGCAATGGCAAGAGATTCTCTGAGATAGGGATCCCGCGGATCCAAAAAAGGACGGTGGCGGTAGCCAACCTTTCGCAAGGCCCGGGGGAAGAAAAAATACTGGATCCCGTGAGCAAAAAGGACCCCATAGGCCAAAAGCCAAAGGGACTGTTTTTTAGCGGAAACAAGGGCGAAGGCAATTAGAAAAAGGTTCATGATAATGCCCGTGGTTGCCGGCGTAAGAAAGTCCCCGTAAATTTGCAGGTAGGCAATCATCGGCCCGTTGATGGCCGAAAAATAAATGGCAAGGATGGTAATCCGGCAAAAAGCGACCGCCAGGGTGAACTTTTCTCCGGTAAAGCCGTGGGCAATGACCCGTAAGATGGGCCCCATAAAAAGCTCAAAAAGGATCACCACGCCCGTCGCGACCAAAAGAAGGCTATTGGTGAGATTTGCGGTAAAAAGGTCAGCGTGCCGCCGCCCCTTTCGGCTCAGTTCATTATGGTAGATGGGAATAAAAGTCGACTGGATGGACATAAAAAGAAAAGAAAAGGAAAGGGCAATCACGGTCATGGAAATGACGTATATATCCTTGACCATGGATGTCCCATAGACCTGGGAGAAAATAACTTCTCTCGCCAGCCCGGTCACTTTGGAAATGATCGTGATGATCATCAGTTCTACTGCTACGTTGGTCATGCTAATCTCCCGCGAAAACCCGTTAGTAGAGTGTATCACACTTTAATCCGCCCGGTCCAGGTGAAAGATCTCGGCAAAAAGAATATAATACTAAAGACGGAAAAGGCAAAAAATCAAGAAAAAAGGTGATCTCATGAACATCCATTCGAAAGAAGAAATGAAAAAGTGGACCCTGGATTTTTTCAAAGACCTTCCTCCGGGAACCGTAGTCGCCCTGGAAGGAGACCTCGGTGCGGGAAAAACGCAGATGGTCCAGTGGATTGGGCAGCTGCTCGGGGTGAAAAAGCCCATCACCTCCCCGACCTTTGACCTAGTCCATACCTATATGACCCCAAGAGGGCCTCTCCGCCACCTGGACCTCTACCGTTTAGAAGATCCCCGGGAAATTGAGGCCCTGGACTATGAAGACCTGTTTTATCCGGAAAATGGATTCACCTTTATTGAATGGCCAAACAAAGCCGAAGAGTATCTGCCCAAAGATCGGCTGACCCTTACCCTCATCAAAGGAAACGGAGAAGAAAGGGAGGTTTTTCGTTCATGAGAATCCTTGCCATCGACACATCAACCCGGGCAATGGGCCTTGCTCTGTATCAGTTTGATGAAAAAGACCCCGAAGGTCCCCTGAAAGGACGCTTTGAGGGGGTCGAGATCGATAAAGAGGGGGCGAACCCCTCGGACGAGTTTTTCTTCCACCTGGAAAAATTAGGAAGAAAAGCCGACCTTAACCTCCGTCAGGAAGGGATGATCGATGCCTATGCGGTGGCCCTCGGCCCCGGTTCTTTTACCGGCCTTCGCATCGGCGTGACAACGGCCAAAACCCTTGCCCAGTTTACCGCCCGTCCCCTGGTCGGAATCTCCACCTTGGAGGCCATGGCCTGGGGATGGGGAAGGGAAGACCTGGTTCATGTCCCCCTGATTGACGCCCGGGCCAACCGAATATATGGAGCGGTCTATGCCCTTCCAAAAGAGGGCCTCGGCCAATCCTCCGATTGTTCAAAGGGAAAAGAAAAAACCGAACTCATTTCCCTCGTCCCCGAAGACCTTTATTACGAAGAAGACTTTCTTCCTCAGCTGGAAAAAGCGGTGAAAAAAGCCGGCCTTAAAGGTATCCTCTATATCGGGCAGGGTCTTTCTGCCCATCCGGTTCTGGAAGAAACTTCCCTTCTTTTTGAAATTGCTCAAGGGGACAATGCCCTCTCTCCCGTCCGGGGAGTGGCCATCCTTGCCGCGCAAAAAATCATCCGGGGAAAAACCGACTCCTTCTTGGACCTGGCCCCCCGGTATTTTCGAAAATCTCAAGCAGAAATGGATCGTGAACGCTGTGGAAAATCGTAAACTGCGCATTTTGCCCATGGGTCCGGAGGACCTTTTGGAAGTGGAAGCCATTGAAAAAAAGAATTTTTTCGACCCCTGGACGGCAAAGATGCTGGAAGATGAACTCTTAGCCAATAAAAAGATTGAAGCCTATACGCTAAAAGCCGGGTCGGAAATTTTAGGCTATTACTTTGCCTGGCATATTGCGGGCCAGTCGGATCTCAGCAACCTTGCCGTCAAGAAGTCGGTTCAGGGAAAGGGACTGGGAAAGAGGCTTTTTGAGCATTTTCTGCAAAGGGGCCGGGAAAAGGGCTCGGAAGAATTTTTTCTCGAGGTCGCCGTGGATAACATTCCTGCCCTTCGCCTCTACAGCGCTTCCGGCTTTGAGATCCTCTGCCGGAGGAAAAATTACTATGCCAAAGAGCACAAAGACGCATTTGTCATGAAACGGTCATGAAGCGCCGGTCAAAAGAGCCCTTTTGATCAATACGATTTTCAGCAAAGAAAGGAGGAGGCATGATTCTCTTAGCCCTGGAAAGCTCCTGCGACGAAACCTCTGCCGCCATCCTGGAAGATGGGCGGACGGTCTTATCCAGCCTGGTTTCGACACAAATTCCTGTCCATGAGAAATTCGGCGGGGTGGTGCCTGAAATTGCCTCTCGTATGCACCTGGAAGCCATCAACCGAATTCTTCGTCTGACCTTTGAACAAGCGGGAAAGACCCCTGATGACCTGGACCTTGTGGCAGTGACCCGGGGGCCGGGCCTGGTTGGGGCCCTTCTTGTCGGGGTCGCCGCGGCAAAAGCCATCGCCTTTGCCAAGGAAATTCCCATTGTCGGGGTCAATCATATGGAAGGTCATATCGCCGCCAATTACCTCTCCTCTTCCGACCTTGCTCCGCCCTTTTTGACC
>CABTZP010000026.1 GCA_902489375.1 uncultured Tissierellia bacterium
AACCTTCTTACCGACCGGGTGGTTTCTCTATTAGGAAGCCGGCAAAAACCTTTGGTCTTTATTTTATGGGGAAAATTTGCCCAAAGTAAAAGAGACTTCATTACCAATCCGCTTTCCCTGGTTCTTTCTTCAGCTCATCCCTCGCCCCTTTCGGCCTATCGGGGCTTTTTCGGTTCAAAGCCTTTCTCAAAGACCAATGCTTATTTAAAGGAAATTGGAGAAGAACCCATTGACTGGAAGCTGCCTGACCTTTATTCCAGCCCTCAAATCAAACAATCGGGGGAAGTCCATGGATAGAGAAAAGATGATTTCCTGGACAGTGGAAGGGGAAGAGGGGAAGGATCTTCGATTGGATCAAGAAGCAACCCGCTATCTCGGAGATTTTTCCCGATCCAGAATCTCCAAGGCGATTAAAAATGGCGCCATCACGGTCAATGGAGATCAGTCAAAAAGCTCTTCTCCGGTAAAAAAGGGTGATCGGATCCAGGCGGATCTATCCGCCCTTAAGATTCCTCCCATACGGCCAGAACAGGTTCCTCTGGATATTCTTTATCAGGATGAAGACCTTCTTGTGATCAACAAGCCTGCGGGAATGATTGTACATCCCACCCTTACGGTTAGAGAAGGGACGCTGGTCAATGCCCTTTTGGGGATGGGCATTCCCTTAAGCCAGGTAAATGGGCCGCTTAGACCGGGAATTGTCCATCGGCTGGATGCGCAAACCTCAGGGGCGATCATGATCGCAAAAAATGATTCTTCTCATCACAAGCTTGCCGATGACCTTCAGTTAAGGATGGTTCAAAAGACTTACTTAGCGATCTGTCAGGGAAAATGGGACGTAAATCATATGCGAATTGCTCTTCCGATCGGACGAAGTCCCAGTCAGCCGCAAAAAAGAGAAGTCATCCTGGAAGGAGGAAAGGAAGCCATAACGATTGCCAACACCCTTTCAATCGGGGAGGAAGCCAGTCTTATCGCTTTTCAAATTTTGACCGGAAGGACTCATCAAATTCGTGTTCATGCCCGGGCAATGAAGCATCCGGTCGTTGGAGACCGACTTTATGGTTATAAAAAAGAGCGCCATCCTACCGCTCATCAGCTTTTGCATTCCTTTTATCTCTGCTTTTGTCACCCTCGTACGGGAAAAAAACTTCAATTTTTTGCTCCCTGGGATCAGGAATTTGAGCGAATGGCCAAAATCTATGCCTTAGAACTTCCAAAAATAGGCGATTTTTCATTTATTGAACAAAGTCAAAGAAAGGATGAATGATGATTGGTCGATCTTTAACCTGTCAGTTGGAAGGGTTAAAAACAGGAATCGTTCTTGTCGAAGCGGAGATCCTAAAAGGGTTCCCCGCTTTTTATATTGTTGGTCTGGCTGGAACTTCGGTTCAGGAATCCAGAGATCGGATCCGCTCCGCCTTCCATTCTTCTAAAATTTCTTTACCGCCGGGAAAGATTATTATCAACCTTTATCCCGGAAGTCAGAGAAAAACGGGAAGTCACTGGGACCTTGCCATCGCCATGGCCCTTTTGATGTCAATGGGAAAAGTTCCCGAAAAAGAGATGAAAAACTCGGTTTTCATCGGAGAACTGGGTCTTGACGGAAGCTTAAGAGCCAGTACAGGAACGCTTGCGATGGTGCTTTCCTTAGTTGGAAAGAAATATTCTGTTTTTTTTCCTGATAGTCAAAAAAGTCAGTGCGCTTCTGTTCGGGGAGTAGACCTCTATCCAGTGAAACACTTTACGCAAATCCTTGAACATTTCCAAGGCGGAAGAAAAATAAAAAAACTTGTTTATCAGAAGCCAATAGAAGAAGAAAACGATTTTCCTCTCGATTATCAAGAGCTGAAGGGACAAAAGGTTTTAAAAAGGATTATGATGATTGCGGCAGCAGGAAAGCATCCGACACTTTTGATTGGCCCTCCAGGAGTGGGGAAAACCATGGCTTTAAGTCGTCTTCCCAGCATTCTTCTTCCTTTACAAGGAAATGAAAAAGAAGAAGTTGCCCTGATTCGATCGTTAGACGATCATGCCGGCTTGGTCTCTGGAGAAAAACTCTTCTCTTCCAAGCCCCCTTTTCGAACTCCCCACTATTCTCTTACCGTTTCCGGGCTGACCGGAGGAGGGAATACCTGGAAACCTGGAGAGCTGACTTTGGCCCATCGAGGTCTTCTCTTTTTTGACGAACTTCCTTTATTCTCTCGAGAAGTCTTAGATTCCTTGCGGGGTCCTATGGAAAGAAAAAGTCTTACCTTATCCAGAAATCATCATCTGATGACAATGCCTTCTGATATTATGCTTGTTGCTGCCATGAATCCTTGTCCCTGCGGTTATTACGGAACAAAAGATCACCCCTGCTCCTGTTCCGCGGGTGAGATCCTTCGTTATCGAAGAAAAATCTCCCAGGCGCTACTTGACCGATTCGACATCATTTACGACTGCCCTTCGGTGGATTGGCATCAAAATCAGGAGGATCAAATGAGCAGCATGATCATGCGGGGAAGGGTAAGGGATGCTTTTGAACGGGAAAAGTGCAGAAATCAGCCCTATCAATTTTTGACCAACCATGACCTTCCGGACAAGGTCAGCGAAGAGGCCTTTCTTTTGGATGAAAATTCTCGTTTTATCCTCGAAAACCTTTGCCGAAATTATTCATTATCTGCCCGTGTTCGTCGGGCCATCCTCAAAACCGCACGCACGATATCTGATTTAGAAGGAGAAGAAAAAATTCATGAGAATTCGATTTATGAAGCTTTTCAATATCGAAAATCGGCTTTACATTTCTGGGCACTTTAGCTGAAATTTTATGCATATATTGTTTGAAAAAATATTCTTTAATGATTATAATATATTACATATCCAATAAATTTACAGAGGAGGACATGATGTTATCTGCTAATGATTTAAGAAAGGGAACGACTTTTGTTTATGAGGATGCGGTCTTTGAAATTATTGATTTTCAGCACGTCAAGCCAGGAAAAGGCGCTGCCTTTGTTCGGGCGAAAATCCGTAATGTTATGACGGGCGGTTCCAAAGAAGTTACCTTTAACCCCAATGATAAATTTGAAGAAGCCCGTATTGAAACCCGAGAAATGCAGTTCCTTTATAAAGACGGAGACCTCTACTATTTCATGGATCCTGATTCTTATGAGCAGATTCCTCTAGAAAGCAGCTTAGTTGAAGAAGCCATGAAATATATCCGTGAATCAGATAGCGCCACCATGCAGTTTTACAAAGGCAAGCCTTTTAATGTTTCGGCGCAAAATTTTGTTGAACTGGAAGTCATTAAAACAGAGCCTGGTGTTGCAGGAAATACGGCGACTTCTGCAACAAAGCCAGCTGTTGTGGAAACGGGCGCAACGATTGATGTTCCGCTTTTCGTGAACATTGGCGACAGAATTAAAATCGATACCCGTACTGGGGACTATCTCTCTCGCGTGTAGCGTTTTTGGATCCCGTGTTATGAAGCGAAAAGACCAGCGTGAATGGCTGGTAAAAATGACCTATGAAGCCTTGGTCCGCCGTGAAAAAAGCCAGGATATCGAAGCGCTTTTAGCTGCTCACGAGCTTCCTGTCGGCAATCCCTACCTGATTGACTCCATGACCTCTCTTTTTCATCATTGGGATGAGCTGGAAAAACTGGTGCAAAAGCACCTTAACAACTGGAAACTGGAACGTTTGCCTTTAATCGACCGGGCAATTTTGATGGTCGCCGCAAATGAGATGGCTTATACCAAGCTCGCTCCACCTTCAGTGACCATTAATGAATGCGTAGAAATAGCGAAAAGCTATTCCGATGCCAGCTCTTTTCGATTTGTAAATGGGGTTTTGGCCTCTGTTTTTCAGGACCTGCAAACCGCAAAGGAAGGTTCAGATCAGCCTGGAGAAAGTTCATCGGCCCCTGCTGACCTTAAGGACGACTTTTCCGATGAAGAAACGATTCGTCGATGAGACCCATTCGCGTATCTGAGCTTTCCTTTTATATGGAAAGAATCTTGAAAAAAGATGCCATTCTCCAAAAGCTAGAAGTTGAGGGTGAAATCACCAATGTGAGGAGATCACGCTTCCTTTACTTTGATTTAAAAGATCAAAAAGCACTTTTGCACTGCGTCTCTTTTGATCCGAAAAGAGATTTTTCTTTGGTAAAGGAAGGCGATCAGGCCATTATTCAGGGGCGAATCTCTCTTTACCATCTGGGCGGGAGGATTCAGTTAACCGTATCAGGGATACGTTCAGCAGGTCTGGGAGAAGACGCTCTTCGTCTTTGCGCATTAAAAGAGAAATTGCAAAGGGAAGGCCTTTTTGACCCCGACAAAAAAAAGCCCCTGCCTGAGATGCCCAGGGTGATTGGTTTGATTACTTCGGCCACCGGTGCTGTCCTGCATGATTTTGCCAATGAAGCAAATCGCAGGTTTCCTTTGGTAAAAATCTTATTTGAAAATGCTTCAGTACAGGGACAGGCAGCGCCGGCAGAAATCATTCGAGCCATGGATGATTTTGAACAGTACCATCTGACCTCTCCGATCGATTTGATCGTTATTGCCAGGGGAGGCGGATCTGGGGAAGATCTCTCTTGCTTTAACGATGAAGCTTTGGTTCGCCGGGTCTTTCAATCACCAATTCCCGTGATTTCCGCAATTGGTCACCAAGTTGATTACACCCTGCTTGACCTCGTTTCCGATCGCAGGGCCTCTACACCGACAGAAGCGGCTAATCTGGCCCTTCCAGATCAGCTTCAGCTTGCGCAGTCCCTGGATGATTTGCAGAGGTCTATCTGGAAAGGTCTTCATTCAAAGATCCGAGAAAAAAGACTCTTCATCCTGAAAGAAGAAAAAGAAATTGAAGCTCTCCATCCTTCACGAAGGATCAGCGCGGAAAGAAGGGCGCTGGAAAATGGAATGCAGACGATTGAGCAGAAATTTCAGGAGCTTGTCATCCATAAAAGAAAAATCTTACAGGAAAGAAGTCTTTCCATTTCCAAGACCTTTAGCCAGAAAGTGGAGGAAGTGAATCAAAGGCTCAAAATCTCACCCCTTCCCCTTTCTCTATATTCTTTAGAGGGAAAAACCATTGAAAAGGATAAAGATATTCTCATCGGCAAAACCTATCAATTGCAATCAAAGGACTTTGCCTATCAGATCCTGATAAAAGAAAAGGAAAGGAAGGCTGAACACCATGAATGAAAAGATTGAGAAGGGGGAAAAACCGGAAGAAGTCCTTTGCTTTGAGGAAGGTCTGGCAAAATTAAAAAGCATTGGTCAGGCCATGCAGGAGGAAGAGGCGCTGGATCGTTCTCTTGCCCTATATAAACAAGCGAAGGCGCTTTCGCTCCATCTTCAAAAGCTATTAGATCAGGCGGAATTGGAGATTACCACCCTGGAAGGCGAGACCGTTTCTGTCGAGCTGGATAAGAAAGATGAGGCGTAAAATGACCGGCCAAAAGGACCCTTCCTGGGAGCACTTTTATACGCATTGGCATTCCCATTTCGAACCCTATTTTGCTAAGCTTTTTCAGGATCAAAGAGAGAGCTGGCTTTCATCGCGGATGTTAGATCCGATTGATTCTAGCCAAATCAATCAGAAGATTGATCTTTTTTCTGCTATGGACTATGCCTGCACCGGAGGAAAGAGGATAAGGCCCCTTTTGATGGCGCTTTCTTATCATTCGGTATCGGAGAAGGCCCCTGAGGATGATCCCCTTCTTTTTGAATTTGCTTCGGCTTTGGAGATGATTCATTCCTATTCTTTGGTTCACGACGATCTCCCGGGGATGGATAATGACGAATTTCGCCGAGGGAAACGTACAGTCCATGCAAAATATGGACAGGGAACAGGAATTTTAACCGGGGACGCACTTTTAAATTTTGCCTTTGAGCGCGCAAGCCTGGCCGTTTTTCAAGCGCCTGGTGACCGAAAAGATGCCGCCTTGGAATCCCTTCTTTGTCTATCCCAAATGTCAGGCGTTTCCGGCATGATCGGCGGCCAGGCATTAGATTTAAACCCTGCGCTTTTAGGTCAGGCAAGGATCCTCTCACTGATGGTCGAGAAAAAGACCTGCTGCCTTTTTATGGCAGCTTGCCGGATTGGCGGCCTTCTGGGGGGAGGGAGCAAAGAGCGGATTGAAGCTTTGACCGATTTCGCTTTTTTCTTGGGTCAGGCCTACCAAATGAAGGACGATAATCAGGACCGAGAAAAAGATTTACAAAGTGGAAAAGTCACTTACGCTGGTTTCTATCCGCAGCAAGATCTGCAAAAAGAGGTTGAAAATTTTACGGATCAAGCCATTCAGGCTTTAAAGGATATTCCGCGAAAAGAAGAGTTGGAGAGCCTAGCCATCAAGCTGGTAACCCGAAAAAAATAAAAAAGGACAAAGAAATGAAAAAGTATAATCGTCAGCGAATGATTCTCGATATCATTCAAAATAACCCCGTTCAAACGCAGGATCAACTGGCCGAATATCTAAAAAACGCCGGCATTTCTGCCACTCAGGCAACCATTTCTCGCGATATTAAGGAGCTAAGAATTACGAAGGTTCAATCGCCAACTGGTGAATATCGCTATCAGATTTTAGATACCGTTCAGGATTCTTTAAATGAAAGACTGCGTCGAATCCTCCGGTCCTCAATTCTTTCCATCACCAGTGTTGAAAACCTGATCATCATTCAAACGGTCCTTTATTGCGCCCAGGTTTGCGGGATGACCATTACCAACGCGAAAGTAGGCAACATTGCAGGCATTGTAACCGGTGAAGATACCATCTTCATTGCCATTAAAGATCGCACGAAGGTCGACGAAACCATGGATACCTTAAAGGAGCTTCTCCGCTAATGTTAAACCAGCTTCGCATTCAAAATTTTGCCTTGATTGACGACTGGACCCTCGACTTTGAAGGAGGGGAGACCGCCGTCACAGGAGAAACTGGCTCTGGAAAGAGTCTTTTTGTGGGTGCGCTAGCATATTTATTAGGGGAAAACCCCAATTCTTCCATGAAAACTTCTTCTGGAAAAAGCTTTTCGGTAGAGGGCGTCTTTCACTTTCCCGTCCTCCCGGAAAAAGTCAGAAATTTTCTTGCTCAGGAGGACATTGAGGCAGAAGATGGGCAGATTATCCTCCGTCGGGTGTTTCATGATCGGGGAAATCGGCAAAGAATTAACGATGTTTTGGTAAGCCGAAAAACATATCTGGAGCTGACCAATCAGCTCATGGATATCCACGCTCAAAATGCCCAGACACTTCTTCAATCAAAAAAGTATTATCTTCCGCTTGTCGATTTTTACGCTGGAAAAGAAGCGGAAATCTTTAAAAAAGACCTGTCCTCTCTTCTGGGAGATATTCGAAAATTCAAAGAGAGGATGGAAGCGTTAAATCTTTCTCCCGAAGAAGTGGAGAGGGAAAAAGACCTCTTGAAATTTGAGATCAATGAAATTGAAAAGGCTGGATTGGATCAGCTGGACGAAGAGGATTTAAACCGGGAATACCGATCACTGGCATCGGCAAGAGAACGGCTGGAGCTTTCCCAATCCATTGTTCAGGCTCTTCGTTCGGATCGGTATTGCGTCCACAATGCGATTCAGGCTCTGGCACAGGCCCTGGACCGGCTGTACGCTAAAGACGACAAGGCTGGAGAAGCAAAGGATTTGGCCTGGCAGATGGATGCGGAAGCAGAAGCTCTGCAAGACCTGATGGAAAATTATGTGGAAGGCATTGTCGTTAACCCGGTCAGAATGGGGGAAATTGATCAAATTTTTCATACCCTCCAGGGACTGAGAAGAAAGTACGGAGATCGGTTTGAGGAGATCATTGCCTTTCAAGAAGAAGCAAAAAAACGGTTGGCACTTTTATCGGAACTGGAGAAAAATCGAAAAGATCTTCAAGAAAAGATCAACCTCCTTCAAAAGGAAGCTGAAGAAAAAGCCGAACAGCTTAGCCAGCTGAGAAAAAAAGCGGCTGTTGGGCTGGAAGATCAAATCCGTCTTCAAATGAAGGATATGGCCGTAAAAAAGATTGTCTTTCAGATCTCATTTGCTGAAAAAGAGGTCCTGGGTCCGGATGGGAAAGATGAACTCGATTTTATGATTTCGACCAACCCCGGTCAGCCTATGCAAAGCATGAGTCAAGTGGCCAGCGGGGGAGAAATGTCCCGTTTTATGCTGGCCTTTAAAATCGCCATCTCTCAAATCCAACCTATTTTTACCATGGTATTTGATGAAATTGATACTGGAATCAGTGGCCGAACCGCTCAGGTCGTTGCAGAAAAAATGAAAGAGCTGGGAAATCAGCGACAGCTGATTGTCATCACCCACCTTCCTCAAATTGCTGCAGCGGCGGATCACCATCTCTTGATTCAAAAGGAAGTCATCGAAGGAAAAACTCGTTCTCAGGCAAAGATGCTCAATGAGGAGGAGAGGGTAGAAGAGTTGGCTCGATTAATCGGAGGAGCAAAAGTTACGGATATAACCCGGTCCAGCGCTGGAGAAATGCTGGGTCAGGCGAAAAACCTCCATAGGGGACTCCAATGAAAAGGAAGATCAGGATGACAGATCAAAAAAAAGAACAATATAAAGAACAATATTATGAAACAACGATCAAAAGCGACAACATTTACAAGGGACATATTGTCAGCCTTGACGTTGAGACCGTCGAACTTCCCGATATGAAATATGCAAAACGAGAAATCATTTCTCATCCTCGCTGCGTGGGCCTGATCCCCCTGACGGAAAAAGGAACCTTGCATATGGTTCGGCAATTTCGATGCGCGGTCAAAGAGATGATGCTCGAAATACCAGCCGGATTGGTTGATCTGGGGGAAAGTCCACAGGAGGCGGCTTTACGCGAATGCCAGGAAGAGATCAAATATAAACCGGGGAAGCTCACCTATTTAATGGATCTGTATTCTTCTCCCGGGTATTCAAATGAAAAGTTGTCTCTCTTTTTAGCGGAAGACCTTTCTCCTTCGCCGAAAAGCCTGGATGAGACCGAATTTTTGCAGGTCGCTCAATATCCGATAGAGGACCTTTACAATATGGTAAAAAATTTTGAAATTACTGATTCAAAAACCGTTGTCGCCATCCTGTACGCTTATTTTGAAATTTTTAAACCGAATGAGGAAAAATTCTTAGAAAAGAGGTAAAATGCCGATTTCATTCGACAATATGATGGAGTACGCAGCTATTGCGGTTGCCTTGTTATATACTATTATTTCTCATGAATGCGCTCATGGGATTGTGGCGGAATGGAATGGCGATTCAACAGCAAGAGAACAGGGAAGAATTACGCTTAATCCGATCCCGCATTTGGATATTTTGGGTGCCATTTCCCTCGTCCTCTTTCACTATGGCTGGGCAAAGCCGGTCCCCATTAACCCCAGAAAATTTCGGCATCTCAGGACGGGCTTATTAACCGTATCCCTAGCTGGGGTAACCATGAATTTTCTCTCTGCCCTGATTGCCCTCTGGCTTACTAAGCTGATTCCGTCTTCCAGCCTTTTTCTCCATTCTCTTTTAACCTATATTGTTATCTACGGGGTATCCTTCGCGGTATTTAACCTCTTGCCCATTCCTCCTTTAGACGGCTCAAAGGTGATCATGTCTTTTTTGCCCCAGTCCAGCTGGGATGGCATTGATCGGGCGGAAAAGCTGACCATTTGGATCTTGCCCATTTTAGTCTTTACAGGAATACTGTCAAAAATCATGGGCCCCTTTTTTCAAAAGGCTCTGTCCTTCCTGTTTTCCCTTGTTTATTAGAGAGGCATAGGCGTTGATCTTTCAAGTTCAATCCAAGTCCTATACGGGGCCAATGGATCTTTTGCTCGATTTAGTGAGCCAGTCGAAAATTGATATCTACGATATTAACATTTCGCAAATCACGGAACAATTTTTGGAGGCCATGCAGGAAATCGACGTCCCCGTTGAAGAACTGAGTGATTTTATCCGCATGGCATCCTTTCTGGTTTTAATGAAAGCCAGAATCCTTATTCAAGATCAAAACGAAGAAGAAGAGGAAGTGCCTAGCCGAGAAGAATTTATCCGAAGGCTGAAGGAATATCAAATCTATCAGTACGGGGCTGGCAGATTAAAAGATCAGTGGGAAAAAGCTAGCCTGATTCTGAGAAAGCTTCCAGAAGATCCGCTGGCTTATCAGGAAGAAAAAGAATTGCCGCTCGCTTCTGATCCCCAGGCTTTAAAAGAGGCAATATGGGCTCTTTTTGATCAAAAAAATCGAAAAGACGATCGGACCCTAGAGCTTCAGGCGATTCTGGATCATCAAGACGATTCGATTGAAGAAGTCGCAAAATTCATTCAAAAAAAATTGCTTACGGGTAAGCACTTTACTTTTCATGATTTGATGGATGGTCTTCGGTGGACAAAACCCAGGATGATTGCCGCTTTTCTTTCACTTTTGGAAATTAGCCGGAAAGATTCCATACGCTTAACGCAAGATCAAAGCTCAAAAGTCATTGAGGTGGAAGTGGTAAATGCTGGCATTTTAGAGAAGACGGAGGAATTTTTTCCAGGGACTAGGGAAAGGAAGGCAGAGCTTGATGAATGATCAAGAATTAAAGGAAGTGATGGCTGAGCTTGCCTTTGTCTGGGGCGATGCCCTCCCCCTATCTGAAATTTCGAAGATCTTGGGGATCAGGGAGACAAAGGCGCTTTTGCTGGCTAAGGAAATGCAAGAGGAATGGGAAGAAAAAAAGTTTGGCCTGGTTTTAAAAATATACGATCAGTCCATCCAGCTGGTTACCAGGCCAGAGCACTACGCCTATCTTTCTTCTCTCTTTGAGGAAAAAAAAGCCTCTCGACTTTCGAACTCAGCGCTGGAAACCTTAGCGATTATTGCCTATAAACAGCCGGTTACTCGGGTAGAAATTGAACAGATTCGAGGAGTTACCGCATCCTCAGCGATCAGCACGCTTTTAAAAAGAGGCCTGATTGAGGAAGGGGGAAGGCTGGAGCAGGCCGGCCGTCCCATTCTCTATCAAACAACCTTGGGATTTTTGCAGACTTTTGATCTATCTTCAATTGAAGAGCTTCCGTCTGTCGATGAATTAAGAAAAGGTCTTTCCCAGCTGATGGAGAGTAAAAATGAGGATTAACCGTTATCTCTCAAGCTGTGGGATGGGTTCAAGGAGAAAATCAGAGAAGCTGGTCCTGGAAAGAAGGGTAAAGGTCAATGGCACTGTAATTACGGATCTTTCCTTCCAGGTTCAAAAGGAAGATCAGGTTCAGGTCGATGAAAGGCTGATTTTTCCCAAAAAATCTGTTTTTTACCTCTTTCACAAACCGCGTGGATATATGGTTAGTCATTTCGACCCGCATTGTGAAAAGTTAATTTATGATCTTCTTCCCGATGCTCAAGGACTCTTTGCCGTAGGACGGCTGGATGTTGATTCAGAAGGGCTTCTTTTTGTCACCAACCAGGGAAGGCTGGCTGATGAGATTGCTCACCCTTCCAATGAAATAGAAAAAGAATATTGGGTGGTCCTCAACCATAGCCTTGATCCCAGCCATTGTCAAAAAGCAAGAAAGGGAATTCAGGGAGAAGATCATTTTTACAGGGTGGACTGGATGGAAATTCATGATCATTTTGACACTGCGAAAGAATGGATGAATTTATCGGCCGATGTGGATCCTCGCTCAGTTGTTCGGGTGGTTCTTCATGAAGGAAAAAAAAGAGAAGTGCGGAGGATTTTTAAAAGCTTGGGCTATGCCGTAGAAAGGCTTTTTCGCGTACGCATTGGACCGATTACGATGGAAGGCCTTTTACCGGGCCAGTTTCGGGAAATTTCACCAAAGGAGATGGATGCCCTCCTTTTGGAGATCAAAAAAAGAAAGTGATCGGTTCAGGCGTATTCTGCTTGAAAAATGGGAAACCATTAAGGAATATGAAATGAAAGACGTACAAAAAATACCCATTGCCATCATTGGTATGGGGGCAGCTGGTTCCATGGCGGCCATTGAGGCTGGAAAGGTCATGCCCGTTCAGCTTTTTGATGGGAATGAAAAGCTGGGCAAAAAAATCTATATTACGGGAAAAGGAAGGTGTAACCTCACCAATGCTTGTCCAATGACCGATTTTTTAAAGGGATATAGCCGAAATGGAAAATTTCTATATTCTGCCCTTCATGCCTTTTCCAACCGCGATTTGATTCATTTTTTTGAAAATCAAGGCTTGAAGACAAAAGTGGAAAGAGGCGATCGAGTTTTTCCTCTTTCGGGTCATTCATCGGATGTGAATAAGATTTTAGAGAAAACTTTAATTAAAGAAGGCGTTATTTTAAATAAATATCATCATTTACAGTCTGTTGAAAAAGACAAGAAAGGTTTCTTCCTAGAATTTGAGCGAAGAACAAAAGCGGGCTTTGAACAGGTTTTCCTTCGAGCAGACCAGCTGATTCTTTCCTGTGGGGGGAAATCGTACCCTTCAACAGGCTCGCGGGGAGAAGGATATGAATTTGCAAAAGCTCTTGGTCATCAGATTAATCCCATTTTTCCGGCCCTCTGCCCAATGATCCTGGATGCTCCCTGGCTCACTGATGTGGAAGGACTGAGTTTAACCAATATTTCGCTGAAGGCAAAAAAGGGAAAAAAGAAAGAAGTTTTGTTTGGGGATTTGCTCTTTACGCGTGAAGGCATTTCAGGACCGGTTGTTCTTACGATGTCCTCAATCTTATCCGGTCAAAATCTTCGAGCATATTCTTTTTCAATTGACTGGAAACCTTCTCTTAATGAGGAAAAGCTAAAAAGAAGGTTGGAAAGAGAACGGGAAAACGGCCCTAACCGTAAGCTTCAGACCCTCTTCTCCTCTTTTTTACCTCGGTCTGCTGTTCCTCTTTTTGTCCAACTTGGCGGCTTTAATAAAGATCTACCCTTCCATAACTGGTCTAAAGAAGGTCAGATGCGTTTTATTACTCTTCTTAAGAATTTTCCTCTTCCCGTGATGGGTTTAAGCGATATGAATCAAGCGATTATCACCCGGGGGGGAGTGGAGTGTAAAGAAATTGATCCTTCAACGATGGAATCGAAGATTTGCCCAGGCCTTTACTTTGCTGGGGAGATGATTGATTTTGATGGTTTCACCGGAGGATATAACCTCCAGGCGGCCTTTTCCACTGGCTTCTTAGCGGGAAAAAGCGCAGGTGAAAAATGGACAAAAAATAAAGGAGAAAAGGATGAAGGCAATAGCCATTGATGGGCCGGCAGGCTCCGGGAAAAGCACAATTGCAAAAGGAATAGCGGAACGATTAAAGATCACCTATTTAGACACTGGGGCTCTTTATCGGGCTTGTACCTGGTATCTTATGGAGCAAAACGTCGATTTGGATGATGAGAGCGCGATTGCGGATGCTCTGATGGATTTTAACCTGGAAATCAAAGATGATCGGTATCTTGTCAAGCAAAAAGATATTACCGATTTAATTCGCACTGATGCGGTCACTGATCAGGTGTCAAAGGTGTCAGCTTATTCTGCAGTACGGGATTATTTATTAGGCTTTCAACAAGATGAGGCAGAAAAAAGCTTTCACGTTGTAGAGGGAAGAGATATTGGCACCAGGGTGCTCCCGGATGCTGAGTTGAAGATTTTTCTCACCGCAAGTCCCGAAGTGCGTGCGAAGAGAAGGATGTTGGATGAAAAGTCTGCCTCCACGAAGAGCTATGAAGAAATTTTAAAAGCTATTCAGAAAAGAGATGCCTATGATTCCAATCGAAAAATATCTCCACTGCGTAAAGCTTCGTATGCCGTCTTCTGCTTGA
>CABTZP010000027.1 GCA_902489375.1 uncultured Tissierellia bacterium
ACCAATTTGGTATGCGGTATCGATGAAGTGGGACGGGGGCCTTTAGCCGGCCCGGTACTTTCTTGTGCTATTATCATGCCGAAGGGCAAAAAAATTGAAGGTGTTCGGGATTCAAAAAAGCTAGCAGAAAAGAAAAGGGAGGCTTTATATCCCCTTATCCTTCAGCAGGCCTTAGCTTGGGGAATTGGACAATGCGGTGAAAGGACGATTGACCGGATTAATATTCGTCAGGCCAGTCTTTTATCAATGAAAAAAGCATTGGAAAATCTTCATGATCACGAAGGCCGTTTTCTTCAGCCGGACCTTTTGCTTGTCGACGCAGAAAGGATTCAGACCGAGATTCCGCAGATCAGCCTGGTTCACGGGGACGACCTCATTTATGTGATTTCCTGCGCTTCCATTGTTGCCAAAGTTAGTCGAGATCGGATCATGAAAGCGTACGCAAAAACGTACCCTTTATATGGTTTTGAGAAACATAAGGGCTATGGAACCAAAGCCCATCTGGAAGCGATTAAAAGCTTTGGTATTCTTCCTCTTCACCGCCGAACATTTATCCACGAGAAAGGAATGATTCGGAATGGAAAAGAGGATGGAAAAAAAAGGGAGCAGGGAGAGCCTGCAGAAAATGAAAGAAAAAACAAGGACGAATCCTTACCCAAGGACGGCGAAGGAAAAGGGGGATTGGGGGGAGCAAATTGCTCTAAACTATTATCTTAAAAAGGGCTTTGTTCTTGTTCAGAAGAATTTTCATGGTCCACGAGGAGAGATTGATTTCATTTTAGAAAAAGATCGGGGGATATATTTTGTGGAGGTGAAATCGCGCTCCTCTGATCGATGGGGCAGACCGGCAGAGGCATGTGATTTCCGGAAAAGAAGGCATCTTATTCATACTGCTCGTTTTTTCTTATCCCTTTTTCCGCAAAATGATTGGGATTGGTATTCTTTTGAAATTTTTGAAGTTGATCTTGGAAAATTGACCTTTCATCGAATTGAGCAGGCTTTTAGCCTGGAAGAAGGGTTTTGATGGATGCCCAGGAATGGAGAGAGCTGATCAGCGCAGATGAAATTCCGATCATAAGAGAAAAATTAATTGCTCTTTCTTTGTTGGGGATTGATTCTTCAGAAGTTTTTTTCAACCTGCTTTTTTATCTTTATCAACGGGCAGGTCGATTGGGAGAACTGGGCGTTGAAACGGCGGAACAAAATTTTTTAGATCAGGAAATTTCTCTGATTGATCAGCAAACGCTGACAAAAGAGGCAAAAGAGCTGTTAACCCTAAAAAGAAGAAAAGAAGTACGAAGGAAAACGGCCATCCAACTTTTTCAAAATCCAAAGTCCATCCGTAAGGATCCGATCTTCAACTGGGCAAAAGAGGTCCTGAAAGGAAAGGTCCGGATCTTGACCTTTTTCGATCCCGATTTTCCCCAGAAACTACTGGAGATTCCGGACCCGCCATCAGTGCTCTACCTAAGAGGAAACTCTGACCTTCTTAACGCATTTTCCATCACGATCGTTGGAACCCGAAATGCCAGTCAGGAGGGCCTTCATACG
The DNA here is from genome assembly GCA_902489375.1 of uncultured Tissierellia bacterium. GTDB lineage: Bacteria > Bacillota > Clostridia > Tissierellales > Peptoniphilaceae > CABTZP01. The sequence continues at coordinate 1,552 of CABTZP010000027.1, forward strand.
GCCGATGAGATCGCCTTTCTTTTAGCAAAAAAAGGGGCTGTTATCGTTTCCGGTCTTGCCCTCGGAATTGATGGAGCGGCTCACCGAGGGGCCATCAGGGCAAAGGGAAAAACTCTCGCGGTTTTGCCTTGCGGAATCGATCGAATCTATCCTACGGCCCATGAAAAACTCGCCTTAGCGATTTTACGTGATCAGGGAGCGATATTGAGCGAATTTTCACCGAAATGTCCCCCTTTAAAGATTCATTTTCATCAGAGAAACCGCCTGATTTCGGGTCTTAGCATGGGAACCATTGTCGTGGAGGCCGATCAAAAATCAGGGACCATGATCACCAGTCACTGCGCGGCCAATCAGGGAAGGGATGTTTTTGCCGTTCCAGGAAGTATATATCGGCCGACCTGCCGGGGCTCGAATCAACTGATTAAGGACGGGGCAAGGCTTTTAACTTTAGCCGATGATATTTATCAGGCCTATCCTGATTTTTTTAATCAAGTAACTGAACAGAACGAGAATCATCTCGAACAAAGCGAGGTGGATTCGGACTTGTCGGAAGAGGAAAAAACAATCTTTTCCCAGGTGATTCATGAGGCTCTTACGCCGGATGAGCTATTAGAAAAAACGGGGTTTTCCATGGGCGTATTGTGGAAAACGCTGACCCTTCTCCAGATGAAAAAATGGATTTTTCAAGGAGAAGACGGACGTTTTTTTCCATCAAAATAATTTCATCGCTTCCCCTTTTTCTTTTTTATGATATATTCTCGTATGAATAGAAAAAGAAGGAAAAACCTTGCAGCGCACGAAATAAACTTGAATCGGATTAGGAAATAGAGATGAATAAAAATCTTGTTATTGTCGAATCACCAACGAAAACAAAGACGATTTCAAAAATATTAGGTCCAAAATATAAGGTGGTTGCGACCAAAGGCCATCTTCGCGACCTCCCTAAAAGTCAATTTGGCGTTGACCTTGAAAATCAATTTGAGCCGAAATATATTAATGTTCGCGGGAAAGCGAAAACCATTAATGCCTTAAAAAAAGACGGAGAAGCGGCGGATTGCATCTATCTTGCTACAGACCCGGACCGGGAAGGAGAGGCAATTTCCTGGCATCTTGCCTATCTTTTAGGCCAGGAAAAGGAAAAGCTGAAAAGAGTGACCTTTCAGGAAATCACCCCTTTGGGCGTAAAAGAGGGGATGAGTCATCCGGGTACAATTGATATGAATTTAGTGAATGCCCAGCAGGCCCGCCGAATCATGGATCGGATTGTGGGCTATCAGATTTCACCCATCCTTTGGAAGAAAATCAAGAACGGCTTATCGGCAGGAAGAGTTCAATCTGTTGCTGTCAAGCTCATCGCTGATCGGGAAAGAGAGATTCTGGCCTTTCATCCTGAGGAATACTGGTCCATTCACTCCTTGCACAATAAAGATAAGGTGAATTTTGAAGCTGAATTTGCGGGCTTCTTAAAGGGAAAGTCGGTTAAAAAAGTTAAACTTAACAATGAAGACGAAGCAAATGAGCTGATTTCTACTTTGGGTCCAGACTTTTTGATCCAAAAAGTGAGTCAAAAAGAAAAAAGAAAACAGCCCTACGCTCCTTTTACGACGTCCACCCTTCAACAGGAAGCTTCTCGAAAACTTGGCTTTAATACGTCAAAAACCATGATGATCGCCCAAAGACTCTATGAAGGAATTAATCTTTCACAGGGGGGACAGGTGGGGCTTATCACCTATATGCGAACAGATTCGACCCGAATGTCAAAGGTCTTTACCAGCCAGGCCACGGATTTTATTCAAGCGCATTATGGAAAAGAATACGCAACTGCGGGCGTTCGATATGGCGGACAGAAAAAAAATGCGCAGGACGCCCATGAAGGCATTCGGCCAGCTGATGTCTTTCGGACGCCATCTTCCATTCGCAATGATTTGACAGATGATCAATATAAGCTTTATTCGCTGATTTGGAATCGGGCAGTGGCCTCTCAAATGAAACCGGCGCTTTACCATTCTACATCGGTTGAACTCGTAAACGGAAAAGCACTTTTTCGGGTCAACGGAATCGAACCCGTTTTTGATGGCTTCCAAAAAATTTGGCCAACAGCGGAGAAAACCGTTCTCCTTCCTCCTTTGGAAGAGGGAGAGATGATCCCGGCCATTAAAATTGACCCGCGACAGCATTTTACGCAACCGCCCGCTCGATATTCAGAAGCTTCTCTTGTCCAGACCTTGGAAAAAAATGGAATTGGAAGACCATCTACCTATGCTTCGATCATCCAATCCATTAAGAAAAGGGGTTATGTTCGGGTTTCCAAGAAGCAGTTTATGCCCACCGATCTGGGGTTTAAGGTCAATGACCTGTTAGAAAAAAATTTTCCGGACATTGTTAATGTCAATTTCACAGCGGATATGGAAAAGCAGCTTGATTCCATCGCCGAGGGCGATCTTTCTTATCAGGCTCTTTTGGGCGACTTTTACCAGGTCTTTGCTAAAGAGATGGAAAATGCGAAAGAAGATCAAACCAGTTATCGACTTCCTGATCAGCCGACCGGAGAAAAGTGTCCCCAGTGCGGCCATGACCTGATTTATAAGTCAGGAAGAAATGGCCGGTTCATTGGCTGTTCTCATTTTCCGGACTGTAAATTTACGAAAAGCATCGTCAAAAAAACCGGCGTAAAATGCCCAAAGTGCGGGTCCGAAATCGTTGAGAAAATTTCAAAAAGAGGGAAGGTTTTTTACGGCTGTTCCGCCTATCCCGCATGTGATTATGCGAGCTGGGATAAGCCAACCGGTGAAATCTGTCCAATTTGCGGAGATCTTTTTGTCCATCGAAAAAACCGCTATGAAAATCGGGTGATCTGTGCCAATAAAGACTGTGTCAATCATGACCGAAAGGAACTTCCGGAGAAGGAAAAAAAGTCCTGAAAGCTTGCTCTTCATCCCACTTTTTCATATAATTAATAGGTATGTCGCACAGCCCTTGAATATCTTGACCGGTGTTGTCGCTAAAGCGATCCGGAGGGATTTGAGAAGGCTGGAGGAATAAAAACAGGAGGAATCAAAATGTCTGTATTAACCATGAAATCATTACTTGAAGCAGGTGTTCATTTCGGCCATCAAACCAGAAGATGGAATCCTAAAATGGCTCCTTATATTTTCACTGAGCGCAATGGAATTCATATCATTAACCTGCAAAAAACGCTTTATTTGGTTGATGAAGCCTATGAAGCAGTTCGTCAGTGCGCCGCTGAAGGCGGGAAAATCCTTTTTGTCGGAACCAAAAAGCAGGCCCAGGATTCCATTCAATATGAAGCGGAGCGCTGCGGTCAGTATTATGTCAATGAACGCTGGCTGGGTGGTATGCTCACCAATTATCAGACCATCAAAAAGAGTATTATGCGCTTGGAAAGCATTGAAAAAATGGAAGAAGATGGCACATTTGATCTGCTTCCCAAAAAAGAAGTTGCTGAATTAGAGCATGAACACGAAAGATTAAACCGTTTTTTAGGCGGAATTAAAGATATGGAAGGTCTGCCCGACCTGATGTATGTTGTTGATCCCAAAAAGGAGCATATTGCTGTTCATGAGGCCAATAAGCTGGGGATCCCCATCGTAGCCATCTTAGATACCAATGCCGATCCAGACGAGATCACCTATCCCATTCCGGGCAATGATGACGCAATCCGTGCAGTGAAACTTGTTACGGCAACGATGGCCGATGCTGTATTAGAGGGCAAGCAGGGTGAGCAGATGGAAGAAGGAGAGGCCGATCAGGAAGATCTGACCGAAGAAGGGCAAGATCAAGAAGAGAACGAAGACGAAAAAGACGAGCTCATTGCGGACGAGGAAGAGAATGAAACGCAGGAGCAAGTTGAAGAAGACGTTGAAGAATAAGGACGAAGGGAGAAAACCATGACCATTACCGCTCAAGAAGTGAAACAGCTCCGTGAACGCACCGGCGCAGGAATGATGGATTGCAAAAAAGCCTTAACCGAAACCAATGGAGATCTGGAAAAAGCCATTGACATCCTCCGTGAAAAGGGAATCGCAAAAGCGGTGAAAAAGGAAGGCCGGATTTCCGCTGAAGGTTTGATCGGCTCCTATGTTCATAACGGAAGAATCGGCGTTTTGGTTGAAGTCAATTCAGAGACAGACTTCGTCGCAAAAAATGAAGAGTTCCAGGAATTTGTCCACCAGCTTTGCCTGCATATCGCCTCGATGAATCCCCAGTATGTTTCTCAGGAAGAGATACCGGAAGAGACCATCGCGCACGAAAGAGAAATTTTAATTCAGCAGGCCATGAACGAAAGCGAAAATATTCCCGAAGAAAAGCGCAAATTTGTCGCTGAAAAGAAAGTCGAAGGCCGGATGAGCAAATATTTCGAAGAAGTTTGTCTCCTGGATCAGGGCTGGGTGTTAGATCCCGATAAGAAGGTCGACACCATTCGCAAAGAACTGATTGCTCATATCGGTGAAAACATTGTCATCCGTCGCTTTGTCCGTTATGAAGTCGGTGAAGGGCTGGAAAAGAGAAATGAAGATTTCGCGGAAGAAGTAGCCAAACAAATTCATGGTTAAATTTTTAAACCTTTCGATTAGGAACGGAGAGAAGCGAATTCTCTCCGTTCTTTTTATGGTAGTATCTATATATTAGGAGTTTATTTTCACTTCAACCGAACAAGTTTTCCAGGTGATCACAGGGAAAGGGATCGGGCAAAAAGCCTTGAAAGGATCAAAATGTTTGCTTATAAAAGAGTGGTTTTAAAACTCAGTGGAGAGGCTTTAGCCGGAAAAAAAGGCTCAGGCTTAGATGACCCAACGATTGAAAAAATCTGCCAGGCGATTAAAAAAGTTCATGACATGGGCCTGGAGATGGCCATCGTCGTCGGCGGGGGGAACTTCTGGAGGGGAAAGGCGCAATCGAATATTGAAAGAGCAAGTTCTGATCATATTGGAATGCTTGCTACCGTAATGAATGCGCTAAAAATTCAGGCTTCCCTCGAATCTTTGGGCATTGAGACCAGGGTACAAACGGCCATTGAAATGAAGGCGGTTGCTGAACCCTATATTCGACGCCGAGCGATCCATCATATTGAAAAAGGACGAATTGTCATTTTGGGGTCTGGGACCGGCCTCCCCTATTTTTCTACGGATACGACAGCGGCGTTAAGAGCCCTTGAAATTAACGCCCAGTGTATTTTGGTCGGGAAGAAAGGGACGGATGGGGTATATAATAAAGATCCAAATGAGTATCCAGATGCGGTTAAATATGACCATTTAACTTACCATGAGGTGCTCAATAAGGGGCTGCAAGTAATGGATTCAACGGCTATTTCCCTGAGCATGGATAATCATATGCCTCTGATTGTCTTTGGCATTGACGAGCCAGAAAATCTGGTTAAGGTGGTTGAGGGGAAAAAGCTGGGGACGATGATTACTTCGTAAGTCAACTTCCCTTGCACAAAAGAATATTCATGTGATCAGCATAAAAATAAATAAAGGAGCTTATTATGTATCAAGAGAAAGAAATGGAAGAAAGAATGAAAAAGACCATGGCCGCTTTTCAAAAGGATCTTTTGCACATTCGTGCGGGACGTGCCAATCCAAGCCTTTTGGATAATATTAGCTTTAATTATTATGGGGTGGAAACCCCATTAAAACAGGCGGCCTCAATTAATGTACCTGAAGCGAGGATGCTGACCATCACCCCTTGGGATCCCAAGAATATTAAACCCATTGAGCAGGCCATCCTGGCTTCTGATTTAGGGATCACTCCGTCAAATGATGGAAAAATGATTCGCCTTCCTTTCCCGCCCCTCACAGAGGATCGTCGTAAGGATCTGGTTAAGGAGGTCTCCTTGCGTCTTGAAGAAGCGAAAGTAGCGGTTCGTAATATTCGCAGAGAGGGAATGGAACAGATCAAAAAAGATGAAAATGATAAGGCAATTTCAGAAGACGATCGGTATCAGGAAGAAGATGATCTTCAGAAGTTAACCGATAAATATATTAAACAGCTTGAGGAAGCGGAAAAAGAAAAAGAAAAAGAATTAATGGAAATATAGCAGGGACGAGGGATGGCAAAAGAAAAGACTGAAATTTCAGGCGGAGAGAAGAAAAATCCTTCTCTCCGTCACCTGGGATTGATCTTAGATGGGAATGGCCGCTGGGCGGAAAAGCGTGGCTTGGAGAGGACGAAGGGCCATCGAGCGGGGATGGAAACCGTCGTTAAAATTGTTCGAGCTTGTTCTGATCGGGGTCTGGAAGCCATAAGTCTTTATGCTTTTTCTACAGAAAATTGGAAAAGACCAGAGGGAGAGGTCTCTGCCATTATGGGTCTTTTGATTGAATTTGTTCAGTCGAAATTGCCTGAAATTATGGAGAAAAACTGTCGGATTCAGATTATGGGAAAGCTGGATCGACTGCCTCTTCCGGCCAAAAAGGCTGTAGACCTGGCTGTGAAAAGATCACAAAAAAATACGGGAATGATCATTAATATTGGTTTAAATTATGGAGGCAGAGCTGAGATTGTTCATGCCGTTCATATTTTGTATGAAAAGGGAATAAAAGCGGATCAAATTACAGAGGAAGCGATCGAATCAGTACTTTATACGGCAGAATTGCCCCCGCTGGACTTTATTATTCGAACGGGGGGTGAAACCCGGCTTTCCAATTTTATGATCTGGCAAGCGGCATATGCGGAACTCTATTTTACAGATACCTTATGGCCTGATTTTACGGAAGCTTGTTTAGATGAGGCCATCCAATCATTTTTGCACAGGAATCGCCGTTTCGGAGGAATTTCGTGAAAATCTTTCTTACCCGATCCATCACTGGATTAATTTTAGTCCTCCTGGTCAGTTTGGTTGTCTTTTCAGGCTCTCGTTTTCTTCTTTTTGTCTTAGTCGAGTTTTTAAGCGCGTCTTGTCTATGGGAACTCTTTCAGGCGACGGAGCCAGATGAACAAAAGTGGCACAGATTTTGGGCCCAGGGTAGCTGCTTATTTTTAAACCTGGCGGGCTACTACCGGGACAATACCTTTATGATGGCGGTCTGGCTGATTTCTCTTCTGGTTCTTTTTACTTTAAGCTTTAAAGATTTTCCGGGAGAGATGAGAATGATTGAGCAGCCTCTTTTTATTCTCATTTATATTGTTTTCAACTGGACCTTTGCCTATTTCTACCCCCATGGGCATCAGAATTACCTTGCTTTTCCTTTCGCGATTGCCTGGGGATCCGATACGATGGCCTATATCGTAGGAAGCGGGCTAGGTAAAAGACCGCTCACCAAGATTAGCCCTAAAAAAACAGTAGAAGGGTCTATCGGAGGATTGTTGGGTTCTGTCCTTTTCTGCTTTTTTTTCCGGAAGCTCATCTTTCCGGAATTTCCAATCGGTCTTTTGATTCTCTTCGCCGTATGTGGGTCGATTCTTTCACAGATTGGCGATATCTTTGCCTCTTCTATTAAGAGACGATCTGGAATAAAAGATTTTGGAAAAATTTTAAGAGGACACGGAGGAATCATGGATCGATTTGATTCGGTTCTTTTCACGGTTCCTTATGTTTGGCTTTTCTTCTATATTTTCATCCAATAATATCAGGAGAGAAATCGTTTGAATGTTGGAATTGAAAAATGAATTGAGTAATTGAGGTTTTTTTATGTCCATTTTTTTCACCATCATTATTTTTATGTTTGTTATTCTTTTTCATGAAGCCGGGCATTTTTTCATGGCAAAGAAAGTTGGCATTCGGGTCAATGAGTTTTCTGTCGGTATGGGTCCGGCTCTTTGGCAAAAACAAAAGGCAGAGACCATGTACTCGCTTAGGGCTGTGCCCCTTGGCGGCTATACCGCAATGGAAGGAGAAGACGAGGAATCCCTGGCAGAAAATAGTTATGACCGAGCTTCGGCGGGAGGAAGATTTCTAACCATTCTAGCCGGCCCGGTTATGAATCTTTTCATCGCCATTGTATGCTTTTCGGTGTTTTCAGGCATGATCGGAGTTCCAACTCCTGTTGTCGGCGGGTTTTCTCCAAATTCGCCAGCAAAAAAGGCAGGTCTTCAAATGGAAGATCGCATTATTGCGATAAACGGTCAGCCTGTTCGGAAATTCAATGACATTTCCCCGCTGCTTCAAAAAAACGGAGGAAAAAGAGCGGAGATTAAAATTCTCCGAGGCCAGGAAGAAATGACTTTTCTTCTTCAACCCGATGAGGAGGAAGGAAAGTATTATCTTGGCTTTACTGCCCAAAACCAAAGAAACTTTTTCTTGGCGATTAAAGAAGGTTTCGTGAAAACCTATCAGCTTTTTATCGAGTTATTCCTGATTCTCTATCAACTGATCACGGGCAGCCTCTCTTTGAAAGCGCTCTCCGGCCCGATCGGGATCATCCATGTCATTGGACAAGCTGCACACCAAGGGCTTTCCCAACTGGTCTTTTTAACCGGGTATCTGTCCTTAAACCTTGGCTTTTTTAACCTTCTGCCCATTCCCGCCCTGGACGGATCAAAGCTTTTATTTATCATCATCGAAAAAATCAGAGGAAAAAAGATCCCTAAAAAAGTTGAAGAAAGAATTACCATGGCCGGTTTTGTCTTTCTCATGACGATCATCATCATCGTTTCAGTGAAAGATATGTTTACGTTTTTCTTATAACGAAACCATTGCTTCCTGAGATGTGCTTTTTGCTTAAAAAATCCTTTGATCAAAGCGAGGAGGCGGAAGAAAAAAATTGGGGAGTACGGTTTTTGTAGAAGATCGGAAGGGACTAAGAAAATCGCGATGCAAAGAAAATTAACAAAAAAAATCATGGTGGGATCGGTAGCTGTAGGCGGGGGAGCGCCTATTACGGTCCAGTCCATGACCAATACGCAAACATCGGATATTGATGCCACGGTCAAGCAGATCCTTTCTTTTGAAAAAGCGGGCTGTGACCTCTCCAGGTCAGCAATCAATTCCTTGGAAGATGCCAAGGCGATTCCAGAAATCAAAAGACAGTGCGCTCTGCCTTTTATTGCGGATATTCAGTTTGACTGGCGCCTGGCCATTTATGCCGTCCAGTACGGAGCGGATGCCATACGGATTAATCCAGGCAATATCGGAGATCAAGAGGCAGTAAAAAAAATCGTTGATCTCTGTCGGGATAAGAATATTCCGATTCGTGTAGGCGTTAATTCGGGGTCGGTCCATCCGGAGATGGTGAAAAAGTACGGGGGGGTGAATGTCCAGTCTTTGGTCTACAGCGCCCTTGAGGAAGTAGACCTTATCCATCAACTGGGTTGGGATCAGATCGTGGTTTCCATCAAATCCTCCAGTGCCCAGGTCATGATCGAGGCCGGTCAGCTTTTTTCTCAATTATCGGATTTTCCCCAGCATTTAGGGGTAACGGAAGCGGGCCCTTCCTATTGTGGCCTAGTCAAATCGGCAGTTGGCATTGGAAGCCTCCTTTCTCAAGGCATTGGGGATACCATCCGTGTTTCTCTGACGGATGATCCCGTTGAGGAAGTCCGCGCGGCAAATGAAATCCTGAAATCTTTGGGATTAAAAAAAAGAGGAGTCAATCTAATCTCCTGTCCGACCTGTGCCAGGACCGGCATCAATTTGATTGGATTAGTTAAGGAAGCCCAAAACCGCCTTTCTTCAGTCGATAAGAATATCACGGTTGCCATTATGGGCTGTCCGGTGAACGGCCCTGGAGAGGCAAGGGAAGCGGACATCGGCATTGCCGGAAGTAAGGGTTCAGGGGTTATTTTTAAAAAGGGAAAGGTGCTCCGTCAGGTTTCTGAAGATCAGCTTCTGGATTGTTTGATGGAAGAAGTCCAAAGGATTGACCAATGAAAATCATGGATTTGCTCCAGAAACTCAATATTGACCTTCCTTCTTCTCCTTTTTTTGAGGCAGAGATCAAAAAGGCAAAGTATGAAAAGGGGAAGAGAAGACTGACCTTACAGATTCAGGCTGAAAAATTCATTGGAGATGAGGAAAAACAAGTCTTGATCAAAGCGCTCTCTTCGTCCTTTCAGTGCGCGCTTTCTATCATGACAGAAGAGGATCGAGAAAAAGAAAAATTCACAGACGCCTATTATTTAGAACCGATAAAAATCGCAGAACCAACCAGAAAAAAAATCGATAAAAATCAAGGGCTATCTTCCAGCAGCTTCGGCCCTTCTTTTAGCTCTGAACGATTGAAAGATCAGGGATGGTCAGTTGGACGATTTTCTGGAAAAGAAAAGAATTTTGTCTTACTCCATCAAGTAAGTGTCCAGGCCGGGAGTCTATGCACCGAAGGTTTTTTAGCCAATCCCTCTTATCTCATCAGTAAGAATGGAACCATCATTTTAAGCTTTTTTTTATACGATCGGCAGGGGAACGCCTTAAGCGCCAAGTCATTTATTAAAGAAAAAGGCGTTAAGGCCGAGCAAATGAAAAAATTTCTCAAGCTCTCCTATGTACAAGTTAAAGGCCGTTATCAATACGACGATTATCAAAAAGCCAATCTATTTTTTGCCCAGGCGATACGAGAGATGGATCCGCCCCCTTCCTTTGATTCGGCAGAAAAAAAGCGGATCGAACTTACGGTCCACAGCAAAATGACCAGTATGGAAGGGCTCATCAGCGCCAAAGCTTTAAAATCAAGGCTTGATGAATGGGGGCAAAAGGTCGTTGGTCTTACTGATTACGGGTCTTGTCAGGCCTATCCTAAGTTCTATTCTGTGCTCTCCAAGGCGGGAATCAAGGTTTTATATGGTCTTCATGGTAAAATTCTGCAGGATGACCATTCCATTTTGCAGAATCCTTTTGAAAAGGATCTTGAGCCGCTTGAAGGCTCCTACACGGTCTTTGATCTGGAAACAACAGGCTTTTCCGCTTTTTCCGATTCGATTATAGAGATCGGGGCCGTTCGGCTTGAAAAGGGGAAAAAAGTCGGTGAGTTTTCTGAATTTGTTCGTCCGAACGGGAAGATCCCGGAAAAGATTATTCATTTAACGGGGATAACGGATGCCATGGTCCAGGGAGCCGAACCCGTTGAAGATGTTCTTCCCCGTTTTATAGACTTTGCCAAAGGATCCATTCTCGTTGCCCATAATGCAGATTTTGATATCGGATTTCTCCGCGAAAAAGCTTTTGAACTGGACTTACCCATTGAACCGGTTTATTTGGATACCCTGGGCCTAGCAAGGGCTCTTCATCCGGAGTATAAAAACCACAAGCTCGACACCATTACCAAACAGCTTCAGGTTCCTCTTTTTCACCATCACCGGGCAATTGATGATGCTGCGGCGACCGCCGGCGCTTTTGAGCGGTTGATGAAGGAGTGGAGAGAAGAAGGACTTCCCCTGGAAAAGATCAACCAGACGCCTTCGGACTTTCCTTTGGGCCGGCATGATGCAGATGAGTTATTGATATATCTAAAGAATCAGGATTCTGTGAAGGCTTTTTATGAACTGGTATCTGAGTCAAATATGGACTTCTTTTACCGGACGCCTGGAATATTATCCTCCCACTTAGAAAAATACCGGGGCCGGTTTCTTATTGGGACCGGTTTTGTTGGCTCGAGACTTTTTAAAG
>CABTZP010000028.1 GCA_902489375.1 uncultured Tissierellia bacterium
ACGGTCACTTTTCCTCGATGGGTCAGGGCCATTCCATTTCGGGCGACCCTTGTTGGCAAAACGCAATCGGCCATGTCAATGCCGGCTTCTACGGATTCAAAAAGGTAGTCACCGCGGGCGGGATCGAAGGTCATATCACTCAGATTTTTGAGGATGCTTATGAAATTGAAAGCGGAAGTACGGGCTCAAGGATCATTATCCTGAAACAGTACATCAACTATGTCATTCATCCAAAAAAAGATGAAAATGGCAATGAAATCGATCCGCATATCGACTCAAAAGGAATTGAATGGAATGATATGCCTGGTTTCGAGGGGGCCGATGAAAAGGAGGACTTATCTGAAACCAGTCAAGAGGAAAAAGCAGATTAAAATTTTAGCTTGGCAAAAAGAGATGGATCCATTCCGTCTCTTTTATCTTTATGGAGAGGAAAAGCTGTGAACCAGTGGTTTATCAAAAATTCTTATCAAAAGGCCATGGCGCTTCAGGAAAAAAGCAAACTTTCCCTTTTTGACTGTATGCTTCTTGCCAATCGCGGGGTGGAAGAAGCGAAAGAAGCGGAAGATTTTTTATCCCCCCGTTTAGACCAGCTCCATGACCCCTTCTTATTCGAAGATATGGCTTTGATTGTGGATGCGATCTTTGACTGTTTAGACTCTTCCTTTCCCATCCGCATTATCGGGGACTATGATCAGGACGGTGTCGCGGCAACATCGATTTTGGTCTCTGGAATCCGAATCCTGGCAAAAAAAATGGAAAAGGACCCTTATCTGGCAGTTTCCTATGCCATCCCAAACCGAGTTAAGGACGGCTATGGTATCAATAGGAGGCTGGTCGATCAGGCGATCGAAGAAGGGGTTAAGCTGATCATCACTTGTGATAATGGCATTTCCGCCTTTGATGCCCTTGAATACGCAAAAGAACAGGGAATGGCCGTGATCATTACCGACCATCACCAGTTTGTCATGGAAGAGGGAAAGGAGATCATTCCCCCCTGCGCTGGACTTTTAAATCCTCATCATACGTCAACCGCCTATCCCTTTCATGACCTGTGCGGAGCGGGCGTAGCTTTTAAAGTCATTCAGGCCCTTTTCCAGGCCTTTGGTCTGGACGAAAAAGAGCTTATACCCTTTATCGCCTTGGCCTGCCTAGGAACGATTTGCGACCTGGTTCCTCTTAACGGAGAAAATCGTGTTCTCGTTTATTATGGATTAAAAAGCTTAAATGAAGATCCGCCTGCAGGGATTCAGAAGCTCTTAGCATTTTCATCTTATCATGGCGAAATCAGCAGCTATACTGTAGGTTTTATGATTGGCCCCTGTATTAACGCATCGGGAAGACTAATGACCGCCAGGCTTGGCGTAGAACTCTTTTTAGAGGATGACCCAGAGCTTATCGAAACCTATGCCAGGGAGCTTGTCAAGTTAAATAACGAAAGAAAGGAAATGACAAGGGAAGGGGAAAAAATAGCCCTTCAGCAGATTCAAAATGATCCTCATCGGGGCCATATCCTGGCACTTTATCTCCCAACTGTTCATGAGAGCCTTTGCGGATTAATTGCCGGCAGGATGAGGGATCTTTTTTATCTTCCTACCCTTATATTTACCGATGCGATGGAAAACGAAGGGGAGGAGCCATTATTAAAAGGATCGGGACGATCCATTGAATCCTATAATATGTTTGAGCAGTTATCTCGCCGACGAAAAGAGTATGTTCATTTTGGAGGTCATGCCATGGCCTGCGGGATGACCATTAGAAAAAAAGATTTTGAAAAATTAAAAAGTCTTTGGAATGAAGACGAAAACTTAACGAAAGAAGATCTCATTCCTAAGATTCTATTGGATGGAAACCTTGGTCTTTCAAAAATCACGGCTGATCGGATGGATACCATCGAAAAGTTAAAACCCTTTGGGATGAATAATCCCCGTCCTCTTTTTGGAGCGAAAAAGGTTCATGTGCAAAAAATGAGACTAGTCGGTGCGAAAAAAAACGTCCTTCAGATCCTGGTAGAAGAAAAGGGCAAAAAGATACAAGGAGTAGTTTTTCAGCCAGAACATCAGCTTCAGCTTTTAGAAGAGTTTTTAGGCAAGGAAAAGCTGGAACAATTTCTTGAAGGGGCTTTTTTTCCCCTGACCATTGACATCTGCTATAGCCCTGAGTGGAATGAATATCAAGGAAAAAAGAATCTCCAGATTCAAATTAAGGATCTTCGTCCGACCAATTAGAAAAGCCCATGGTCGAGTATTTAACTATGATATAATTAAAAAATATATTTTAGTATGGCGTATGGAAAGGAGGAAATGATGGATATTAATGCCCTGATCAGGGAAGTCAAGTCTTATAATCCAGATACCGATGAGGCGTTAATCCGCCGGGCCTATGCCTATGCCGCAGAAAAACATGATGGGCAAAAAAGAAATTCAGGCGAGCCCTACATCATTCACCCTCTCAATACCGCATATATTTTAGCTCAGCTGAAAATGGACGACGCGACCATTTGCGCTGGATTGGCTCACGATGTGTTAGAAGATACGCCGGTGACAAAAGAAGAGATGGAAAAAGAATTTGGAAAAGAAATCACCGACATTGTTGATGGCGTGACCAAGCTTAAAAAGATTGAGACGAAATCTAAATTCGAAAATCAGGCCGACAATTACCGAAAGATGGTCGTGGCCATGGCGAATGATATTCGAGTCATTATTGTAAAACTCGCTGATCGCCTCCATAACCTCCGGACCCTTGACTATAAAACACCGGAAAAGCAAGTCGAAAAAGCGCGCGAAACCATTGAAATTTACGTGCCGATTGCGGACCGGCTAGGCATTGCCGCCCTAAAAGCGGAATTGGAAGATCTGTGCCTAAAATATTTAGAGCCGGAAGCATATTATGGGATCGCAGAGCTGCTTAATAAAAATATCGAGGAAAGAAAAGAAGATATTCATCGGATTGAAGAGATCCTGGCCAAAAGGCTTAATCTTCTATCGATTCACTACACGATCACCGGACGGCCCAAGTCCATCTATTCGATTTATAAAAAGATGTATCTTCAGGATAAAACCTTTGATCAGATCTTTGACGTGATGGGCATTCGTGTTTTAGTCGATTCGGTTTCAGACTGTTACAGCGTCTTGGGCATTGTTCATACCCTTTGGAAACCGATTCCCAAGCGATTTAAAGACTATATCGCGGTTCCTAAGCCCAATATGTATCAATCCCTGCAGACCACTGTGATCGGAGATCGGGGAGAGACCTTTGAAGTTCAAATTCGGACCTGGGAAATGCACAAAACGGCTGAATATGGAATCGCCGCCCACTGGCAATATAAAGAAGATAAGAAAAAACAGGATAAATTTGATCAAAAGCTTACCTGGGTTCGTCAGCTGATGGAGTGGCAAAAAACAGCAACCGATTCGAAGGAATTTTTGGATACTTTAAAGGGGGATTATTTCTCGGACGAGGTCTATGTCTTTTCTCCTAAAGGAGATGTTGTCGAGCTTCCAGCCGGATCAACACCCATTGATTTCGCCTACCATGTCCACACTGATGTTGGCAATAAGTGCGTTGGCGCCAAAATTGACGGTCGGCTGGTCCCTTTAAGCACCAAGCTTCAAAACGGGAATATCGTAGAGGTCTTAACCTCTCAAAATTCGGTTGGCCCATCCAGAGATTGGTTAGATTTTGTTCAGTCTTCTTCTGTAAAAACAAAAATCAGGCAATTTTTTAAACACGCGGATCGGGAAGAAAATATTTTATTGGGCAAGGAAATGCTCATTCAAAATCTTAACAAAGATAATTTTAAGCCCAACGAATTGATGACCGAAGAGGCCATCCAGGAAGTTGCTGAAAAAATGCACTTTTCCTCCGCAGATGACCTTTATGCCGCAGTAGGCTTCGGCTCTAAGTCCGTTTCTTCCATTAATACGAAGCTTAAAGAAATTTACCGGAATAAGCAAACGGCAGAGCGGATTTCTCATGACTTTCAACCGGAAAATTTTAAGGAAAATCCCTTTCCCATTCAAGACGGGGACACGAAAGTTCGAGTGAAAGATACAAACCTTATGAACCTCCAGTTCAAATTCGCCCAGTGCTGCTCGCCTGTTCCCGGAGATGAAATTGTCGGCTATATCACGAGGGGCCATGGCATTTCCGTTCACCGGAAAGACTGTGTCAATATGATTAATGTCAGGGATAAAGAGCGACTGATTTCTGTAGAGTGGAATAAGACAAAAGATGCGAAATTTTATGCAGCGGTAAAGATTGAAGCCTTGAATCGAACGGGATATTTAGCGGATCTTGCTCAGCTTATTTCCAAAATGGGCATCAATATGATTGGCGTCGACGCGAAGCCGACTCGAGATCAGCTTGCCCATATCAAGCTGACGGTTGAAATTCAAGATCTTAATGAGGTGGAGGAACTGATGAAAAAAATTCGTTCCATGGACAACACCCTTTCCGTTTACCGATTAAAAATGTAAAGTGATGATCATGTTGGGGGTCTTTGCCCTGATTGGGAGGTAATCATTTGAAAAATATTATCGTTGAAAAAGACAGCTCGCCAGGAATGGGAGAAAACACGATCCTTGTCGCCGATCTTGACCGGAAACAGGGGGTTTTGATTGATCCGGGCATGAAAAGCCCGTTCTTAGAAAAGTTAATTCAGGAAAAGGTACTCAACATTGAGGCAATTTGCCTTACCCATGGCCATTATGATCATATGTTGGCCTTGCCCTACTATCGAGATCGATATCAGGCGAAGGTTTACGCCCATGAAAAAGAAAAGGAAATTATTCAAAACGCCTCGTACAATGGGTCATTATCGATGAGCGGAAAGCCCTTAACCTTTGATGCGGATACCTATTTTAAAGATCAGGATCAGATTACACCCCTGGGTTTGAAAGTGTATCATACGCCCGGTCATACCAGTGGCTCCTCCTGTTTTGAATGGGAAGATTATCTTTTTGCCGGGGATACGCTGTTTTACGAATCCTGCGGAAGATGGGATCTCCCCACGGGAAATGGCAGAGACATGGCTAGTTCACTAAAGAAACTCTTTCAAATTCAGGGAGACCGAATTGTCGAATGCGGACACGGCCCAGCAACCAGTCTGGATCATGAAAGAAAATATAATCCAATGCTGGATTATTTGTCCTTTGAGTAAAAGCTCTGGAAAAAAAGCGGAGATTCTAAAAAGACGACGCGCAAAAGGAGAAAGAAATGGAAACAATTCAGGGATTACACCGTACCAACTACTGTGGCCAGCTTAGAGCAAAGAACATAGGAGAAGAAGTCACCCTAATGGGCTGGGCGCAAACGACAAGAGATTTAGGCTCGCTTTGCTTTATTGATATTAGGGATCGAACGGGCATCAGCCAACTGGTTTTTGACAAAGAAAAAAGCGCGGACCTCTATGAAAAAGCGAAGACCATCAAACAGGAATATGTCATTGCCGCAGTGGGAAAAGTTGAAAAGCGCTCTTCAGAAAATCCAGACCTTCCCACAGGGGAAGTGGAAGTGCTTTGCCAGGAACTTCGCCTCCTTTCGCAATCACAAACTCCTCCGATCTACATTAAGGATGACGACAATGCAAAAGAAGAAATTCGTTTAAAATATCGGTACTTAGACCTTCGAAAATCAAAATTGCAGGAAATGTTGTCAGCGCGCGCTGAAATTACCCGACTTTTCCGAAATTTTCTCCACCAGGAAGGGTTTATTGAAGTGGAAACGCCCTTTTTAGGCAAGCCAACCCCGGAAGGCGCAAGGGATTATTTGGTGCCATCGAGAATGAACCCTGGCCATTTTTATGCCCTTCCGCAAAGTCCCCAGCTGATGAAGCAGCTTTTAATGATTGGCGGGACGGATCGCTATTATCAGGTTGCCCGTTGTTTCCGTGATGAGGACCTTCGGGCGAACCGTCAGCCGGAATTCACCCAGGTTGACCTCGAAATGTCCTTTGTCACCATGGATGACGTGATGGATGTCAATGAGCGTTTAATGGTTTATGTCTTTAAGGAATTTTTGGGCGTTGATTTACAAAGGCCCTTTCCTCGAATGACCTATAAAGATGCGATGGAAAATTATGGAACCGATAAGCCGGATCTTCGTTACGGTTTCCAAATTAAAAATGTGGACGATCTGGGAAAATCAATGGACTTTCCTCTTTTCACAGACGGTCTTAAAGAAGGAAAATCCATCTACGCCATTAATTTTAATGGCCTTTCTTCCGCCTATACCCGTAAAGGACTAGATAAGCTGACCACCTATGCCAAGGGGATTGGAGCCAGTAATTTGTTATGGGCCCGTAAAGAGGATGGGGAGATAAAAAGCTCCTTTAATAAATATTTAAACGCTGAAACAGAAAAAAAGCTCCATGACCTCCTTGATCTTCAGGATGGGGATCTTGCCCTGATTATGGTTGAAGAGAAAGCCAAGGCTTTGGAATTGATGGGGCTTTTGCGGGTCTATGTTGCCTCGGAGAACCTGACTTTTGATCCCAAGGATTTTAAAGTCACCTGGATTGTCGATTTTCCCATGTTTACCTGGTCTGAAGAAGAAGGACGCTTTGTCGCTGAGCACCATCCCTTCACCATGCCTTTGGAAGAAGACCTTGCCCTCCTTGCCACGGAGCCGGAAAAAGTCAGGGCTCAGGCCTACGATATCGTGATTAACGGGGATGAACGAGGCGGTGGATCCATTCGTATTCATGATCCCAAGCTTCAGCATCAGATCTTTGAACTCTTAAAGCTGACTCCGGAAGATATTTCCAATCGTTTCGGTTTCTTCCTGGAAGCCCTGAAATACGGCGCCCCTCCACACGGGGGGATCGCTTATGGCCTGGATCGGTTTATTATGATGCTGATCAATCGGACCTCAATCAAGGATGTGATCGCTTTTCCGAAGACACAAATGGCTTCCGACCTGATGATGGAGGCGCCGACGACGGTAACAAAAGCACAGCTCGATGAGCTTCATCTCAACATTTTGGGTATAAAAAAAGAGTAGAGAATACCCTTTTTCTTGATTGAGGAGGAATTTGTTCTGCTTAATCAGGAAAGATGTTTCGTTAGGAAAGGGAAACAGGATGATACGAAGAGCCTTTGTAATTGAAAATGATAAAAATCGAAGCCACGTTCTGGTCTATCGTTCAGAAGCCTGTGGTTCTTGTAATGCATGTAATGCCTGCAATGCTAAGCCAACGAGTGAATGGGTGGAAAACTCCCTGGGCGCCAAACCTGGAGATGTTGTCCAAATTGAATTTACCTCGAAAAAGTTTTATCAGAGCATTTTTAAGCTTTACATTCTCCCACTGCTCTTTTTTTTAGTTGGAATGTTTGCTTTTTATTTTTATGAGAAAGCAAGGGGCAGTGTAAACGAACTGCATATGCTTTTAGGGGGCCTTTTTGGTCTTCTGCTCTCCTTCTTCTATGCGCGCTACTCGGATCATACCAGCGCAGATGATCTTTTGAAAATGGTTGACATTGAAAGCCTTGAGGCCATAAATGCCAGCTCAAAAATGGATCCAGAGTTGATTGATCCGAGGAGAATGTGATGAATCAGGGTTTTGTCAGTATTATTGGCCGACCTAATGTCGGAAAATCAACCCTCTTTAACCGTCTGACCGGAAAGAGGTATTCTATTATCGAAGACAGTCCTGGGGTAACCCGGGACCGTCTTTATCATGATGTGGAATGGCAAAATCGGCACTTTACGCTGATTGATACCGGGGGAATCACCGGCGAGGAAGACCAGATCTCAAAGGAGGTCGATCAGCAAGTAAAATTCGCAATAGAAAGTTCTGACCTGATCCTCTTTTTATTAGACGGAAAAGAGGGGATGACCGCGATGGATCAGGAAATTGCCAGACTCCTTCATCGGTCGGCAAAGCCCTGCTTGCCTGTGATCAATAAAATCGACACCCATTATACGCCCAGCTCAGCCTATGAATTTTATGAGCTTGGTTTTTCAGATTTTCTGATTGTCTCAGCTGAACAAGGATATGGGATAGGGGATCTTTTAGATAAAATCTTTGAAAAGCTCCCGGAAGAAAAAAAAGAGACACAGGAGATTGATGCTCTTCAAACCGCGATCATCGGCAAACCCAATGTCGGAAAATCGTCTTTAGTGAACAAGCTTTTGGGAGAAAGTCGAATGATTGTCACCGATATCCCGGGAACAACAAGAGATTCTACAGACTCCCTCTATGAGCATAAGGGAAAACAGTATATGCTCATTGATACCGCGGGCCTTCGCCGGAAAAGATCCGTGGATAATGCCATTGAGCGTTACGCCAACATCCGGACCTATCGAGCGGTTGATCGGGCGGACCTGTGTCTGTTTTTAATTGATGGGACCGTTGGAATCACCGAACAAGACAGTAAAATTGCCGGCTACGCGCATAACGAAGGAAAGGCTTCCATGGTCGTCGTCAATAAATGGGATATTGTCCAAAAAGACACCTATACCATGCAAAGGATGCAAGAGACGATCCGCCAAACCCTGTCTTTCATGTCCTATGCGCCGATTGTGTTTATTTCCGTGAAAACCGGAAGAAACCTTGATCGGCTTTTTGAAACGATGGATCAGGTTAATGACAATTATTCCTTCCGAATTTCAACGGGCCTTTTAAATCAGCTGGTTCGTCAGGCCACCCAGTTGACCCCCCCGCCGGCGGACAAGGGGAAACGGCTAAAAATCTTTTATGCTGCTCAGGTTGCCGCCCGCCCCCCAAAAATCATTTTTTATTGTAATGATGTGAAGCTTTTCCACTTTACCTATATGAGGTATTTGGAGAATCAAATTCGTGACCATTTTGATTTTACCGGCGTCCCGCTCATTTTAGAAGCCAGGGAGCGAAAAGAAAAATAAGTGAAAAATAGCAAAGTGAGGATTTCATGTTTACTCGCCTTCTCATCATGGTGATAGCCTATTTGTTAGGCAGCGTTCCCTCCGGTTATCTTTTATCCCGCCTGCTGACGGGAAAAGATATTCGGGACACGGGAAGCGGAAGCATTGGAGCGACAAATGTTGTGCGGGCCCTGGGCTTTAAAATGGGCGCATTAACCTTTTTCCTTGATTTTTTAAAAGGTTATTTCGCGGTTTGGCTTGCTTCGGGACTGATGAAAAATCAGGTAGATCTAGCCTTGGCCTGTATTCTGGTTGTCGTTGGCCACTGCTATCCCATTTTTCTTCGCTTTAAAGGAGGAAAGGGCGTCGCCACAGCGGCAGGTGTTGTCAGTTATTTTTCGATTGCACTTTTGGGCGCTTTACTGGTTCTTTTTTTCGTCGTTTTTTATTTGACCAAGACGGTATCCATTGCCAGCACCGTGGTTGTCGTGGCCGGCCTGATTGCTTTTTATTTCATGCCCCTATCGAGGCCCATCCACCTGGCCATCCTCATCATCTCCCTGCTCATTGTTTTTCAGCATCGGGCAAATTTTATCCGATTGATTCGAGGAGAAGAGCTTTCTTTTAAGTAATTTTTATCGGTCGTTTGATCTAAAAATTGACGAATGAACCGGGAAGGACTTTGATCAGGAGGGCCTACCCATGAAGAATAGGCGATTGCCAGCGAAAAATCAAAAAGCGCCTAAAAAAAACCCTCAGCGCAAAGGGAAGGAAAGCGGATCTTTTTCCTTTGTAACTTGGTTTTTTATCGTTTTTTTAGCTCTGGCGACGATGAGTTTCCTTTATTCTACTTTATCCCAGCCCCGCACCTATACGGTTATGCCGGCGGAAAGGGTAAGTCAGGGAAGGAAAGGACAGGGAACCTTCATTTTTTATGAATATGCTCCTCTTGCTTATCAGGGCGTCGATTTTTCAAAGTCAGGCATGGACACTGAAATTCGTTACCGAGAAGGCGCTGCCTTAGCCCCTCTGTCCCCTACGATGAAAAGCCGGATCCAGGCCCAGCTTAAGTTGAGAAAAAATTTGAAAGAAGAGAAAAACAAAACCGAGGATCAGCATGAAATTTTACGGACGGTCACTGACCTTTACTCTCCTTCTTTTCGAATTCGTCCTTATCCTTATAAGCACAATTACCCTCGATTGGGGGATCATCAAGCGGTCGAAGATTTAAGTGAAAAGGGAAGGGATTGGGAAGAGGCCTACCTCGAAAAAGTAATCGAGTCCAATCAAATTCTTTCTGGTCCTTACGGCAGGATTCAGCTTGCTATTGATGGTTTTGAAAATCTCCTGACTCCGGCCTCTTTAATGAGTTTAGAACCGGGGGATCTTTCCCGCCCCATCCTTTCCGCCCCGTCGCCATCACCCGGTTTAAAATTTGTGGAAGATCGTTTGTACTATCTTGCCGTGGACTGTCCCTCTACAGTAAGGCCAAGAACCTTTGCTGTTGGAAAAACAACAGACCTTCGCTTAGAAGATGGGCTTGTCTTAACCGGAAAACTCGATATGGTCCGAAAAGATGCGAAGGGAAGGGAGCTGTATTTCTTTTCGATAAGAGAAGGCTATGAAGAGATTAAAAATCGGCGTTTTTCTTCCGTAGAAATTCTTCTTCCCGTTGAAAATGTTTATGAAGTGCCAGTGGACTGCCTGGCTAAGGATCAGGGCACCGTATACTGCTTTCTTTTAGATCAATCGGGTAAAGCCGTGAAGGTGACGGTTGAGATCGCGGGCACCCGGGACAAAATGGTATTTATTCGGGCGGAGGACCCTGCTTCTTCCAAGAAAACGGTCCTTCAGCCCTATGATCAGCTTTTAAAAAATCCAGAAAAGGTTACGGAAGGGAAAAGCTATTAGGAGGCGATTTTGGGCGTTATTGAAAATTTAAATCGGGTTCAGGAGAAGATGGAATTTTATGGAGATCAATTTGGCCATAAGAAAGAACAGCTTACTTTAGTTGGCGTGACGAAATTTGTTGACGAAGAAAAGATTCGTCAGGCAATTCAGGCAGGCCTTCGTGATGTTGGCGAAAATCGGGTCCAGGAAATTGTTCGCAAAGAAGCGATGTTTTGCGGCGCCAATATCCATATGATTGGCCAGCTTCAAACCAATAAGATCAATAAGCTGCCGGAATCGGTAAAGCTTATCCAATCGATTGACCGGCGCTCCCTTTTAGAAAAGCTTCAATCCGCGGGGGAAAGAGAAAAGCTGACTTATCACGGCCTCATTCAGGTCAATCCCGCCAAAGAAATTCAGAAGGGGGGTATCCTTCCCGAGGACCTGCCTGAACTCTTAGACTTTGCGGAATCCTGTTCCTGTGTTAAAATTGAGGGGTTAATGATGGTTGCGCCCTTTTCGGAAGATTTGGAAGAAATTCGCCCATATTTTCGAGAAATGAGAAATTTATTCGAAAAGATTGGAAATATGAGTTACAATCAAATTACTATGAATATTCTTTCAATGGGAATGTCGCATGACTATTCGGTAGCCCTTGAGGAAGGATCCAATATGATTCGTGTTGGCTCAGCCATTTTTGGCGCTCGTGACTACTCAAAATAAGGAGGAAACAATGGGCTTTTTTGATAAGATGAAGAATATGATGGGGGTAGAGGATGATTACTATGATGATTACTCCTCGGATTACGATTCTCAGGACGGTTCGCCGGAAGCAGATTATTCGACTTCTTCTTACCAGCCTTCTCCGATAACCGGCTCCTATTCTTCAAACAATTATAGCGGATCTTATGAGAATTCCGCTGATTCATCGAATTCGAATGTTGTTAGGATGCCCTCGATCGGATCGTCAGGAAAGGTCCGTATAAGTATCCAGGAGCCTCTTCAATATGAAGATGGCCCCCAGGTCATTGATGCCATCTCGCAGGCTCACACCGTTGTGCTCAACTTGGAAATGCTTGAAGTGGATAAAAAACGTCAGATCTTTGACTTTGTGAGCGGCGGCGTCTATGCTCTCCATGGAGATATTGAAAAGGTAACGAAAGATATTTACGTGATCGTGCCGAAGGGCGTTTCTGTCGATAGCAAGCTTGCCGAAACCGTTGCAAAAGGAACATGCTCTCTCTATCAGCTTTAAAGGTAAAAAAAAAGACATTTCTCCCAGGATGGGGTGAGGTGTCTTTTTTTTGCGAAAAACAGGACAAGATGGGACAAATGCTTGGAATAATGAAGCACTTAGGGCATTTTTATCCGATACAATAAGGATGGTAAATGATGTTCACAGGACTTATCGCTCTATTGATCGTGGCACTAGATCGTTCAACGAAGCTTTGGGCAGTCAGTCATCTGAAAGGAAAAGCAAGTCTTTCTGTGATTGAAAAATTTTTTCAGCTCACGTATGTGGAGAATCGAGGAGTCGCTTTCGGGCTTTTCGCCCAGCTTAATGTGGTCCTTCCGATTCTTAGCCTGGGCCTGATCTTATTTTTAATGGCCATGGCAAGGAAATATCAGAACAGGGGAAAAAGAATTCTTCTTCCTCTTGCCTTTATTATCGGTGGAGCGATTGGAAATCTGATCGACCGGATGACGACAAAATATGTTGTGGACTTTCTTTCCTTCCGTTTTGGAAATTACGATTTTCCAGTTTTTAATGTGGCTGATATTTTTGTCAGCTTGGGCGCCTTTTTCCTATTGCTTTTTTTTCTGCGTGAAGAAGAGGGAGAAAAAGGATGAAAAAGAGAGGGGAGAGAGGATGATTAGAATGGTAAAAAGATGAAGGAGGCAAATCATGTCAGTTCATATCGGCAATGATTGGGACCAGCTTCTCCAGGACCAATGGACCATGCCATATTATCAGGAACTTCGAAAACTTTTGATTGAAGAATATCAACATTACAAAATCTATCCGCCGGCAGGTCAAATCTTTAGGGCGTTAGAGATGGTTCCCTATGATAAAGCGAAGGTCCTGATCATCGGACAGGATCCCTATCACGAACCCAGGCAGGCCAACGGACTCTCCTTTTCAGTCAATGCCGGTGTTCCGCTTCCTCCGTCTTTAGTCAACATTTATCAAGAGCTGGAAAATGACCTAGGGATTTCTCCTGCTCAGCATGGGGATCTTACGTATTGGGCTGAGCAAGGCGTGATGCTTTTAAATGCTTCGCTTACGGTTCGCGCCCACTTTGCCAATTCTCATGCGGGGATCGGCTGGAACCTTCTTACCGACCGGGGGG
>CABTZP010000029.1 GCA_902489375.1 uncultured Tissierellia bacterium
AAGTGGGAAATGAAGACTTGTCAATCCCCACTTAAAAACGGTAAGTGGAAAAATGCGACTTGGGAATTCCCACTTAAATTCCCTAAGTGGCTTTTGAAGACTTTGAAAATCCCACTTCAATTTCATAAGTGGATTTTGCCGACTTGTCCATTTCCACTGAAATTCTCTCTCCATCTTGGCTATACAAATCGATCAAGTCCAAGACGAGCGAGGCTTTAAAATGAACTTCTTTGCGAAAAAGTCTTTGCCTCCAAAGGCTAGGCTGGGAGCATCTTCTTCTCCCTCTCTTCGAAATGTTTTTATGTATCTTCTATGTGATCGGCACCCTCCGCTTTCCTCGATAGCCAAAAACGATCGTCTTGGGCCCGAATAGGATGAATCGGCCTTTTAGCCCATTAACACGCCAAAGACAATGAAAAGCTGCCCGGCAAGGTAGGTCGCCATAACGGCCTTATCCGATTTTTTTTGAAAAAAGGCAAGGGCCAGGAGGGCATCCGATAGGATGAAAAGAAGGGTCCCTCCCGCGGCGAGAAAGGCGCCAGGCGTACGGAGGAAAAAGGCCCGGATAAAGGAAAGATAACTCATGGACATGATAAAGAGTCCATAGGCCTTGACCGGAAGAGGATAATCGACACTGAGGTTTTTTGTGATTTGAAATTTTCTTTTTTCTTCCATTCCTTTTTGTAGGCGGATGATGAGTAATTGAAAGGCCAGGATGTAAAAAATTATGATCATCAAGCCTGGGTGAAATCCGGTTAATGGAACGGATTGAGAGAAGAAGAGTCCGTACAAGACATGAGCAAAAAGAAAGGAAAGATAGCCGCAGGCAAGAAGAAGATCAGATTTTCCCAGGAGAAAAACATCGCCCAAAAAGCAAAGAAGTAAAGCGCCGATCAGAAAGGGACTTGGCTTTTCTGCCGCAGACCAATAAAAAAGGAGAAGAGCGGGCATTAAAAAGGGCCTAAGCAGACGAGCTATTTTACGCTTCCTTTCCCAAACCATACAGACCACTTCCATAATGGAAAGGAAGAGAAAAAGACAGAGAAAAAAGATCGCTTTCATTTTTGACCTTCTCAGGAGGGTGTCCTCCCGCTTTCTAAAGTTTTTTACGTACATTTAAAGGATTGATTTCACGCTTCCCTTCAGTTAAAAATAAACGTTTACCTTGCAGGGAAGAATAAGGGTTTTTCGTCCAAAATGAAGCAGGCGCTTCCCTTCAGCATGAAAAACAAGGCTTGTATTCATCATCAAGAATATCGGAAGGAAGCTTCTCCTGCAAGTGGCGGGAAGAAGGAGACTTTTCTTCGTTGAAAATGAATGGTGAAAGTTTCGCTGAAGGGATAGGGAATAGGGTTTGAAAATTTCCGGTGAAAGAGGAAGAAAATAATTTTCCGGGGGAAAGGATCACAGAAAAAGCAGGCCCTCGAACGGTTTGGTCGTGGGAGAAGAAAAATTAAAAAAAAAAAAGTTGACCGCCGGTCATTTTTGGTTATTATATAAATATGACCGGCGGTCATTTTTTCGCCGCCAATAAAAATCCTGATGAAGAGGAAAGGAAAATATGAAAAATCAAAAAAAAGAAAGGGCCAGAAAGCGCATTCTTGAAAACGCCATTGCCCTTGTCCGAGAGAAGGGGATAAGCAATCTCACGATTGAGGAGGTGACAAAGCGGTCGGACATTGCCAAAGGAACCTTTTATCTTTCCTTCCAAAATAAAGAAGAAATGGAACAGGAAATGATCGGCCGCCTGTCCTATGAATTGATTCGCGATGTTTTTGTCGAAGCCAGAAGTCATGAGGAAGCGCCCATTGATCGATTTATCTATTTTCTGGATACCTTGATTCGCCATTTTGAACAAGATCAGTTTTTGCTTCGGTTCTTATCGGACAACCTCTCCCTGGGTCTGATGAACAAGATTGATCAGTCTTTGGATCGGGAGGAATGGGGGAAAGAAAGCGAAAAAATCCTTGTGACCTTCCAGGAAGATTTTGGCTATTCCAGTGTCAAAGAAGCCAAAGCGGAACTTTATCTCCTGATCGAATTGGTCGGGAGAGTTTGCCGAAACGCGATCCTGGACCAGTATCCGACCAGCATGGAAGAAATCAAACCCTTGTTATATAGGAACGTAAGGAAAATGTTAGCTGTATGAAAATCAATATTGGAAAATTTGTGGCAAAGCATCGCTATACCGTCCTGATTGTCGGAACAGTCCTCCTGATCCTCTCCTATTTTGGTTATCGGGCCACAGGCATTAACTACGATCTTTTGAAGTATTTGCCTCAGGATTTGGAATCGACTCAAGGCGCGACCATTCTGGATGAAGACTTCTCCAATGCGGCAACGTCGATGTTTGTCATTGAAAATAAGACGGATAAGGAAATCAAAGAGATCAAAAAGCAAATCGAACAGGTCGATGGGGTTTCCCAGGTGATTTGGAGAGACGATCTTGCCGACATTACGATTCCGGGGATGATGCTTCCCGATGCGGTAAAAGAGGCTTTTTTCCAAAACAATAGCACCCTTTTGATGATTAAGTTTCAGGAATCCACCTCATCCGAGAGGACCCTTAAGGCAGTGGAAGAAATACGGACGCTGACCAATGGAAAAGGGCACCTGAGTGGGGCCACGCCGATCGTCAAAGACACCAAGGATCTGATCGACCGGGAAGCGCCCCGTTACGTGATTTTGGCGGTCATTTTAAGCACCATCGTCCTGATCGCGACAAATTCCTCGACTCTGGTTCCTCTGATCTTTTTGATCAGCATTGGTTATGCCGTGGCTTTTAACATGGGAACCAACTTCTTTTTTGGAGAAATTTCCTATATTACCCAGGCGATCGCAGCTGTCCTTCAGCTGGCTGTCACCATGGATTACTCGATCTTCCTTTTTAATACCTACACGGAAGAACGAAAGAAGTTTCCCGATGACCATATCACTGCCATGGGCAATGCCATTGATAAAACCGCATTTGCCCTAATGGGCTCTTCGCTGACGACCCTGGCCGGATTTTTGACTTTGATTGCCATGGAGCTTAGCCTGGGAAAGGATATCGGCCTGGTCATGGCCAAGGGCGTCCTCTTCGGTCTTCTTTCAGCGGTCACGATCCTTCCCTCCTTCGTGATGGTCTTTGATCGGTGGATTTACCGCTACCAGCACAAACTTCTTTTGCCGAGCTTTAACAAAACATCCCGGGTGGTTTTGAAAAAGAGAAAAGGGCTGGCTCTGCTCTTTTTCCTCCTCTTTTTGCCCTCGATTTATGGCAATGCCCATGTTCCAGTTTATTACAACTTGGATCGGTCCCTGCCCAGGGACCTTCCCTCAATCATGGCCAATAAGAAGTTAAAAGAGGATTTTAATATGCAGTCGACGCATTTTCTCCTGGTTGACGCAAAGCTTTCGGACAAGGATTTTCGAGAAATCAGCGATCGCGTAAAAGCGGTAAAGGGGATTGAAAAAGTGACGTCTTTGGAATCCTTTACCGGACCCATGATTCCCAAGAATTTTATGCCCGACAAAGTCAAGGATAATTTTTTGAAAAATGGCCATGAGATGATGATGATTCAGTCCTCCTACCCACCGGCCAGTCCGGAGGTCAGTCAGCAAATTGAACAGCTAAGTGCCATTGCCAAAGAAAAAGATCCCAGCGCGAAATTAACGGGGGAATCTGTATTGACAAAGGATTTGACACGGATTGCCGACAGCGACTTTCAGATGGTCAACGTTCTTTCGATTATTGTCGTCTTTTTGATCATCCTTTTGATTTATAAATCCCTGGCGATGCCCTTCGTGCTTATCCTGGCGATTGAGCTGGCCATTATGTGGAACATGGCGACAAGCTTTTATCTGAATCGAACGCTGCCCTTTGTCGCCTCGATTATCATCGGGACGGTTCAGCTGGGCGCGACCATTGATTATTCCATCCTCATGAGTTCACGGTTCTTTACCGAACTTTTGAGCGGAAAGGAAAAATTTGAGGCCATGGAGGCGACGGTAAAAGCCACGGGAGGATCCATCATGACCAGCGCCCTGTCCTTTTTCGCGGCAACGGTTGGGGTGGGCATTTATTCCGACATGGATATTGTTTCCTCCATATGCACCCTGATGGCCAGAGGAGCCCTGATTTCCATGCTGGTGATTCTCTTTCTGTTACCGGCCCTGCTCCTTCTTTTCTACAAACCACTGGTTTATACCACGAAGAGCTTAAAGCCCCTGCGAACCCAAACAACAACCCGAGAAAAGCTGGCATAAAAAGAAAATAGAAATGTAAAAACAGCCGGAAAAAAATTTCCGGGCGTAAAGGAGAAGATGATGAAAAAATTTTCAGGAAACCATAAACCATCCCCAAAAAAAGGGGCGAGGGGCGAAGCGAAAAAAGCCCTCGTTTTGTCCATGGCCCTCGTGACGGCGGGGACTTCTGTTTTTGGGGCAGGCTGCAGGCCCATTCTAGCGGCCGCCCCGGTAAAAAAGGAAGAAGCTGTCTTTATCACCTTGGATGAGCATTCTCAAGTATCCGATAGCATCGTTTCGGTTTGGCTTCACTCTGATGATGGGTTTAACGACTTCCAGGATCCGTCAAATCTGAAAAAAATCATCGATTTAACCGATGATGAAAAGGTGAAATTCAAAGAGGGAAAGCTGGAATGGAATACCGAGAAAAAAGATATTTACTACCAGGGACAGGGGAAGAAAGAGCTCCCCGTCGACATTTCCCTAAAATATGAATTGGACGGAAAAGAAATCAAAAAAGAGGACCTGAAAGGGAAGAGCGGGAATTTAAAGCTTACGATTCACTTTACCAACCGGGACTTTACGGAAAAAGTGATCGAGGGAAAAAAGACAAAAGTCTATACGCCTTACTATATTTCCACGGTCATCAACTTTGATGAAAGCGAATGTGACAATGTCAAAGCCAATACGGGAAAAGTGGTGAACGATGGAAGTAAAATTGCCGTTTTGGCGGCTGCTTTTCCCGGCCTTTATGAAACGGTGGGAAAGGACCTGGATGATTTAGGCATTGATGTAAAAAAATTTCTCCCTGATGAAATTGAAATCACCGCCAGGGTAAAAGATTATCATCCGACCTCTCCCCTCTTCGCTTTAAGCCAGGACCTTCCTTTCGACGAGAAGCTCAAGGAAATGGATTCGATTGACGAATTGGAAGATGGAATTCATGAGCTGGAAGAAAATGGAGACAAGCTCTTAGATGGGGCACAGAAGCTCTACGATGGCAATGAAGAGCTTAGCGAAAGTGTGGACGATCTGGCGGACGGAGCCAAAAAATTAAATGACGGCGCCAAAGACGCTAAGAAAGGCTCCAAGGAGCTCCTTGAAAAGATGGTTGAGATCCTGGATGGGGCGGATAAGCTCAAAGAGGGGACAGCCGAACTAAAGAGCGGAACCAGGGAATTAGCGGACGGAACCGGCCGCCTGAATGAAGGGGTTATCGAGCTCGATCAGGGCGCGGGCGACTTATATCAGGGAGCCCATAAGCTCAAGGAAGGGTCCGGAAAATTTTATGCTGGTCTCGGCGAGGCCAATCAGGGAACCCGGCAGCTCGACGATGGGGTTCAAAAGCTGGGCGCTGCCCTCATGGGAGGGATGAATAGTATTCCTGAGATGCAAAAGAAATTAGGGGAACTCCAAAAGGGCGCCAATGACTTAAAAGCCGGGACTCAGGGAATTTCCAATGGGCTGGGGCGCTTACAGGCGGCATTGCCAGCCCCTGACAAGATTCAGACCCTTATCGAAGGTTCAGAACCCATTTTAACCGGTTCCCAACAAATCGGTCAGGGAATTTCAGGAATCGCCCAGGGGAATCAAGATTTATCAGAGGGGTTAAAAAAGGTAAATCAGCTTCTCGATCAGATCTCCGCTCAAAATTTAGGCAGTGAACAAAATAGTCAAGCTGGCCATGCCCAAGACGCGGCGGATTCTTCCCAAGCGATTCAGGCCGCGATGGCGGCTTTAAAAGAAGCGGAAGCCGCTGTTCGAAAGGCTCAAAGCCAGGGCCGAAAAGTGACGACGGAAACGGAAGAACCTTCGCTTCCGGATAATAGTTCGGAAAAAGAAG
Source organism: uncultured Tissierellia bacterium (assembly GCA_902489375.1). Taxonomy (GTDB): domain Bacteria; phylum Bacillota; class Clostridia; order Tissierellales; family Peptoniphilaceae; genus CABTZP01. The sequence continues at coordinate 6,071 of CABTZP010000029.1, forward strand.
CGCCCGCAAAAGAAGATCCGTCGAAAACCCTTCCCGGTCCCCAGGAGAAAGAACCGCTTCCAGAAAATAAACAAGAAGAGGCGATCCCGAAAAAGCCGGAAAATGAAGGCGCAAAAGATCCTGCGACGCCCGCGGAGCCGGGGAAAAACGAAGATACGCTTCCGACACCCACCCCTGATGAAGAAAAGATGCCAGTCGCTTCCAGCGAAGCCGATGAGAATAAAGTCCCTTCCCCTGAGCCAAAGGATGTCTCAAGTAACGAAGGAACCCACCTTTACTCAGCCAATGCCAAAGTAACGTATGAAAAAGTGGACCTCAGCGAGGCTTTAAGCGCGATCGAAAGGGCAGAAGAACAGGTCCGGCAGCTTTCCGCCCAAGGGGAAAATGCACCGAAAAAAGCCCCCCTACGCGGGCCGGGTAATTCTGACCTTGCCCAAGTAAAGGGTGCGGTCGATCAGCTGAGCAAGAGCGCGGATACCCTCGCACAGCAGTCAAAAGGCTTATCCGACAAGTATCAGCAGAGCTTTCTCCCTGGACTAAAGACCTATATTGAGGGATCCAAAGCCATGGCCCAAGGTTTCCAGCAAATTGCAGGGGCAATTCAAGGAAATCCGGCCTCGTCCGATCCGGGAGAAAAAGCGGGACTTGCCGGAGGGGCAAAAGCAGTCGCCGAGGGGGCAGGAAAATTATCTGATGGGATTGATCAGGCTGTTTTGGAAATTCAGGGAAAAATCGGAACCCTCACGGGAGGAAGAGACCAGCTCACCAAGCTGCTTCAGGGTTCCGCTCACCTAAAAGAGGGTCAGCAAAAGCTTTATGACAGCTACGGTCAGCTCCACGAGGGAATCAATCAGCTCGCAGACGGAACCGACCAGCTCAAGAACGGGACGTCCGAGCTTCGGAAAAATGTTGTCAAGCTGGACGAAGGAGCAAAAAAACTCGAAGAAGGAAGTGTTAAGCTGGATGAGGGCGCTGGGAAACTCAAAGATGGGCTTCACCGCTTTCACGATGAAGGAATTGTCGTCCTGGATGATGGCTTAGGAGATCTTTCCGAGGGAACGCAAGAACTGTTTGACAATATGCCTCGATTAAAAGATGGAGTTTCTGATTTGACCCAGGGAAGCCTGGATTTAAAGGATGGGGTAAACCGGTATATGGATGAAGGGATTAACCGCCTGTCCAGTGAAGTTTTGGATAAAACCTCATCCTTAAGAAAGCTTAAAGAGATCAAAGAGGAGATGAAAAATCTCTCCGAAAAGCAAAGCTCCTTTACGGGAAAGACCAAGGACATGGAGACGAAAAATTACTATGTCATCAAATTCAAATAATTTCGTTTCAAGAACAGAAACGTTTTTCAAAGGTTAAAAATTCCTTTTAATCTTTGAAAAGAAAAGGGGGCTCTTCGTCAGCCCTCTTTTTCTTTGTCGGTTTATGGCAAGACCGGTGGGGAAGGAAGAAAAATCAGTCGCTTTAGAAAAGCTTTTCTGGGGCAGGAAAGAACATCAGAATAAAGCTAATCAGGAGAAGGAGGCAGGAAAGCCAGATGGTACGCATTCTCCAGCGAGGGACCAAAAGACTGCCCAGCCCGGCTCCCAGGGCAAAGACAAGGATGACCCCAAAATAGTGGAGAGAGCGATAAAAGAGTTTTTGATCATGGGTCATATGGTAATGGGATAGGGCTTCTACGCCACTTCGAAGGTTCCCGATGCACATCGTGCTGGCATACTGGTAAGAATTGACTTTGCGGAAGGTCTGAACCTGCATGGCACAGGAGAAAGAAACCAGGGCGTTCGCGATAAGATTGAAGGTATCGGGAAAAAAACCAACCAAAAAAAGAAGGAAAATTTCGGTCAGCAAGACCCGCTGGCGCCAGTGCAGGCCTTGAGAATCCTGATGCCGATGACGGATCCGTTCAGCGGCGGCGACACCCAGGGCAAAGAAAAAAAGGGGAATAAGGTAACGGATTGTGCCGTCAAGCCTCCCCTCAAACAAGTTTTTGCTTAGAAGAACGATATTTCCCGTTTGTGCGTTTGCGTAAACCTTCCCCCGGGCAATGTAGGTGTAAGCGTCCTGAAGGCCGCCGGACAGGGAAAGAAAGGCAGCTGTAACAAAAGATTCGGACATTTGTTTATTGAATAAGATTGGTTCCGAAACGTCCATAATCCTTTCCCTTCTCCCCCTCTATCATTCGCTTCTTTATTTTAAACATTTTAAACCGCAGTCGGACTTTCCGTAAAGGGGTGATGTTTCGCCAATTCGAATCAGCCTTGTTGAAGAAGGCATTTTCGTGGTATTAAATAAGAAAAGAAACGACGCTTCTAATCGGGAAAAACTTTTTGGATGAACAGAAAGGCAGACTGATTTTGAAAAATAAAAATGAGCTCATTGACGGCATCTTACTTTTTCTATATGGCCTCTTCACCTATTTTTGCTGGAGACTGGCCAAGTTTGGCGAATTCAAACAAAGGGGAAAAATCATTTTCATCGCCTTTGCTTTGCTCGTCGTTTTTCTTTTGATTAAGTTTTATTTTCGAAACAAGGAGGAACAGCCTAAAAACGCGGGCCTTTTTAAAGTCAAGTTGGGGATTTTTCTCGCCCTGAGTTTCCTTTTCGGGGGCCTGATCCTCTATGAAGCGGTTCCCTATCACGGGGCCCTTTCCTGGAAAATTCAGGAATGGCGAAATCATAAAAAAATTCAAGTCGTCCATACCAACCTCTACCAAGAAGGCCTCCAGGGAATCCTTTCCGACATCCGGGCCAATGAGCCCATGCCCGATGACCTTTACCTTGCTGACCGTCTGGTTCTTCAGTTTGAACCCAGCGGAAAAATCACAAGGCTGGAAAGCTTTCTTTATGGAAAATCGAAGGAGGGAAAGGTTAAAACTTTTCTGATTTCCTATGACTTGCTCAAGGGTCCTCAACTCGACCTTTGGCTGGGCGGGGAGGCAAATCCGGATTTTTCAAAGGAAAAGCGTCTTGCGCCTTTTTTGACCATTCTGGACCTTTCAAATTTTTTCTCCCAGGCCAGGGCCTGGGCAAAGGATGAAACCAGTCCCATCCTTGAATTTTTATATGATGGAAAAAGGTCCTTCCATACCGACGAGGGCATGGTATTTATTCCAGGAGATGCCGATGGGGACGGGGTTTTGGGAAAAATGAATGCCTTGCTCCAGATCCAGGAAGGAGGAGAAATTTCGGGATATGAAGCGTCTCTTTACATTCCCTCGATGCCCGAAATCATCCCGATTCGCTATATCATGGAGCCGGAGTATCGGTCGATGGAAACCCTGATGGAGGAAGAAGCGCGCCAAAAGATCAAAGAAGCCCAGGATCAAGCCGAAAAGAACCAAGAGGAGTCAGAAAATCGTCCCGCTGAAGAAAAGGCAAGTCAGATGCCGGGAAAGCCCCAGATCATTCCTAACCAGCCGGAATGGACGGAAGACCAAAAGACCGGAGAGCTGTATACTTTCCTATCCGCCGATCAAAGCAAGGGATACCGGCTCTCGGTAATGGATGCGGCCGCGGGTCTTCGCATTTATAAGCTGGAGGGAACAAAGGACGAGGGCCATCGCTGGGAACTTTTAAATCCCAATCCCTGCCTGAGTGAAACCGGCCTTGCCATGGGGGTGGAATTTTTCACAGAAAACCTGGGCTTTGTTGGCCTGGAAAGCCCGACGGGCCTAAGCTCTCGGATCTTTCGAACGGCAGATGGGGGAGATAATTTTGAAGAGGTTATTTTGCCTAAGGACAAGATCAAAACCATCCCCAAAGAAGCGGCCGCTTTAGGCTTAGAACCCATTGACTTCGCCTATTTGGAAATGCCGGTAAAAACTGATCAGGGCTATGCCCTGACCCTTAGGGTATCGGATCTCAAAGAAGGCATCACATTTTACTCTGAAGATGAGGGAAAAAGCTGGCACCTGTAAGAGAACAGGCGCCAGGGAAAAAATTAGAGAGAATCAATGATCCGTCCGTCTCTGGAAATCGTGATAACTTGCCAGGGAATGAATTTTCCGCTTTTTTTCAGGGCCTTCTCGGCGGCCGCCTGAAGTCCGCCGCAGCAGGGAACTTCCATGCGAACGACCGTCAAGCTTTTGATCTCATTTTCGGCTAAGATTTGCGTGAGTTTTTCAGAATAGTCTACCCCGTCGAGTTTCGGGCAGCCGATCAGGGTGACCCTTCCCTTCATCAGCTCCTCATGGAGATTGGCATAGGCGTAAGCTGTGCAGTCAGCCGCGATGAGAAGCTTTGTCCCGTCAAAAAAAGGAGCCTGGACCGGGACCAGTTTGATCTGGCAGGGCCATTGAGCAAGCTGAGAGGAAGGGGCTTGGGAGGAGGCGGACATTGGCTTTTCTCCTCCCTCCTTCTTTTTTAGGGCCATCCATCGGGATCCGGGGCATCCGCCCTGGGGAGGGAAAGCGGACGAATGGATCGCTTTTTCTTTTTGCGCCTTGCTTCTTTTCACCGCTTCTTCGTCGTAAGCCGGCGCTTCTCTTTCTTCAAAGGTGATGGCACCGGTCGGGCAAGCGGGCAGGCAGTCTCCAAAGCCGTCACAGAAATTTTCCCGCACTAACTTCGCCTTTCCCTCAACGATATCAATCGCTCCTTCGTGACAGGCGCTGGCGCAAAGGCCGCAGCCGTTGCACTTTTCTTCGTCGATACGAATGATTTGTCTTTTCATTGTTTCTCCTTTCTTTGGTCTATTTTATCTTTTTTCACACCCTTCTCTTGCATTTCTAAGAACAGGATACTAGGATGAAAATAGAAAAGACGTTGTTTATACCACGAGAGGGCTTTTTATGAAAAAATCAAGAGGGGAAGGACGGGAAGAAAAAGAACAGGCGCTGGTTCAAAATAGTTTGCTTTTTCAAAATTTTTCCAAAGAGGAACTGAAGGATGCCTTAGCGGCAATGAAGGCAAAGAAGGAATCCTTTAAAAAAGAGGAAATCATTTTTCACTCCGGAGAAAGGACCAGCCGTTTTGGACTGGTCCTTTCGGGGAGCGTACGGATTGAAAGCAATGATTTCTGGGGAAATCGAACGGTTTTGAGCATGGTGGGTCCCGGAGACTTTTTTGCGGAAGCCTTTGCTATCTTGGCAAAAGAAGTGCTGACGGTGGATGTCCAGGCAAGCGAAGACGCGTCCATTCTTGTGATGGACCTTTCTTGCCTAAATCAGATGGATGATCCTCCTCTTCTTTGGAAGGTGAAGGTCCTACAAAACCTTTTGATGATTTCCGTTCATAAAAATTTGGCCCTTTCCAGGAGAAGCTTTCAGATTTCGCCCAAGACGGCCCGGGGTCGAGTGATGGCTTTTTTGAATTTCTATGCTGTAAAAACCCGAAAAAAGGAATTTGACATTCCCTTTGACCGCCAGGAAATGGCTGATTACTTAAATCTGGACCGATCGGCTCTTTCCAAAGAGCTGGGGAAAATGAGAGCGGAAGGGCTGATCCGCTTTCATAAAAATCATTTTGTCATGATCCATGAAGGGACTTTTTTGTAAATGAAAAGGATACAAGTGGTCGCTGCCGCGATTTGCGATTCGTTCGAAAATCCAAAAAAAATTTTCGCCACTGAAAAGGGATATGGAAATTATCAGGGGAAGTGGGAATTTCCCGGAGGAAAGATCGAACCGGGAGAGTCTCCTGAAGAGGCGCTTATTCGGGAAATTCAGGAAGAACTGGACGTCCGAGTGGAAATAGGACCTGAATTGGGAAGAGTGGACTATCATTATCCTGAGTTTCATGTGCAAATGAGCTGTTATTTTTGCCGAATCGCTCAAGGCAATATCGTCTTAAAAGAAGCGTCCGATGCCAAATGGCTTGGCAAAGATGATCTTTTTTCAGTGGACTGGCTTCCTTCAGATCGTTCCTTAATAAAACGGTTAGAGGAGATCATGGGAGAAGAACTTTTGCAATGAGCGCTTATTCCCCGCCTCAAAAAATAAGTCCATCATCAAGACAGCTGCCATGTTCAAATTAGATGACCTGAAAGATAAAAAACTTAAGATAGGCGGTCTCCGGGACATCAATCAGAATGGGATGGTCCGGCGCTTGCTGGCGAAATTCAATTTGTTTGAGCCGAACACCCGCCTCATGGGCGGCTTGATTGACTTCTTTTAGGAAAAGTTCCTGGGACATGAAGTGGGAGCAGGAGCAGGTCGCGAGATAGCCTCCGCGGGGAAGGATGCGCATCGCCAAGGCATTGATCCGTTGATAACCCTTTGCGGCCTGGCGGATGGTGGACCGAGACTTTGTAAAAGCGGGGGGATCCAGAATGATAAAATCCCAGGGATGATCTTTTTTGGCCAGCTTTTCTTCCAGGAAATCGAAGGCATCGGCGACGATCCATTGAATTTGCTCCTGGACGCCGTTCAGTTCTGCGTTTTTTCGGGCCATGGTGATGGCACGCGCGGAAACATCCAGGGCGCAAACCTCCAAAGCCCCGCCCCGGAGGGCATTTAGGGCAAAGGAGCCAGTGTGGGTAAAGCAGTCAAGGACCCTTCTTCCCTGACAAAGGTCCTGTATCCTCCTTCGGTTTTCTTTTTGGTCCAGAAAAAAACCTGTTTTTTGCCCCTCTGCCACATCCACCTGATAACGAATGCCATTTTCCATGATTTCTGTAATTGGGGAGGCAGGCGGATCAAAAAAGAAGGGGGCGGCATGAGGGGCCTGATCCGGGGAAAGGGTAAACCAGCCCTTACCCTGATCTAAACCTTCTTTTTCTCGCAAAGAATCGTCATTTCGCTCATAGATTCCACGGATTTGCTCTCCCTCTTCTCGCAAAACTTCGGCTAAAAGGGGATAAAGCAGAGCTTTTCTTTTTTCCATCCCAAAAAGATCGGAAGAGCACACGTC
>CABTZP010000030.1 GCA_902489375.1 uncultured Tissierellia bacterium
GGACTGCCTTTGCTGATTTTATCATCAGTATTTTTTAGCGCCTTGGAATGATCTGTTTACGAAGAAAAGGAAAAAATCATGAAGAAAAAAGTCTTTTGGATCCTTTGGTTTGCCAATCTATCGCTTGCCTTATTTATTTTCGCTATCGGTCTTCTTTTCATGGAGATTTCTTTCCGAATTTTCTTTTCTTCCAGAGGGCTTATCGGTATTGCCGCCATTCTTCTTTTTATTTCAATTTTTTCGTATTTTCTCTCTGGGAAAATTGAAAAAGAGAGCCGCTTCCCCCTCAATGTCATGCTCTCCTATATCGACAGCCTGATGAGCGGAAAACTAGAATCCGATGCGCTTTATACCGAAGAAGAATTGGAGATCGCGAAGTACCTGAACTTAGACCAGGAAAAAAAGAATTTTTTAAAGAGAATGACCGACCTTCGTAAGGCGGAAAATATTCGCCGGCAATTTTCAGCAAATGTTAGCCATGAACTAAAAAGCCCTTTAACCTCGATTAATGGCTATGCCGAAATTATTGAAACCGGATTACCTACGCCTGAAGATGATATCCGCTTTGCGCACATCATTCGTGAGGAGGGGGAAAGGCTGCTCAATATTATTGATGAGACGATTCAGCTCTCCAAGTTTGACTCGGATGCCATTGAGGATATTCGAGAAGAGCTGAACTTTTCTGATCTCGTCCGTCAGGAAAAAGAACGGTTAAAGCATGAGGAAAGACATGGGAACGTGGAAGTGATCCTTGTCCATGATTTAAAAGATCAGGGAGAAGATATTTTTTACCAGGCAAATGCTCATTTAATGCGCGTTGTTGTCCAAAATTTGATCAGTAACGCCATTAAGTATTCGAAGCCGGAAGGGGGAAAGGTGTGGGTTTCCTTAAAGCATTCCGGCAAGGAGCTGATTTTTAGCGTTCGAGATCAGGGACTGGGCATTTCTGAAGAGAATCAAAAACATATTTTCGAGCGTTTTTTCGTTGTTGAATCCGGAAGATCCAGGATGACAGGAGCTTCTCATACCGGTTTGGGCCTTGCGCTGGTAAAGCACACCGTTCTTTCATATAATGGAAAAGTAAAGGTTCAATCCAAGCTGGGAGAAGGATCAACTTTCACGGTCATTCTTCCCTATGAGTAAAATAAAAGTTAAAATAAGGATCGACTTTTACCGAACGGTAGATGGAAAGAGGGAAAAAAACCTTCGGGACCTTTTTCTATCGTAGAAGAGGAGAAATCAAATGAAAAAACTATTCAAGTCATCCCCAGTTATCGCGCTTTCCCTGATTTTGATCTTAAGTCTTTCCGCCTGTGGATCGAAAGGGGAGGAACCCCAGCAAAAGCCTGCTGAGATTGACCAAGATTTTTCTAAGCAAGAGGAAACCGCTGAAGACTCTCAGGAAGAAAAATCAGAAGAAAAAAAAGATCCCCGACTTTCTAATGGCATCATTGACGGAGTCAATTTTGAAGAGCTTTTGGAAGCCATTCCGGCTCAGTACAAGATGGCGGAATATTACGAAAGAACTCAGGATCCCCTTGAGGGAACTTGGGAAGTTGGCGGGGTAGATGCGGCCTTTGTCCAAAATGTGAAGCGGGGGCAGCCTCATCCCACCTATTCTTACGACATCAAGGCGGACGAAAATAAGATCGTTAAAACCTTTGATCTGGTTGCTTCCAATGGAGATATCAATTATTTGATCGATGGGGCGAAAATTCTTAAGGGTGAGATCTTTGACGGAGATGAAGCCGCTTTATGGGTGAAAGAACATCAAGAAGAAGATCGTTCTTCCACGGTAATTGGAGATGCGAAGCTGATCCTTACGCAAAATGCGCAGGGGGTAAAAGGATCTCGCTCCCTTTTTATTCAGGCCTTAGAAGACGATCAAGCCCAATAATCATTTGAAGAGCAAAAGAATAGAGAAAACGTTTTGAAAAATAGGGTGGCCTGATTGCTCCTGGAAATGACCGGCTGCCCTTCTTTTCATTTTGCATGGGAAAATGAAAATTTTTTTGAAAGGAAAACCATGATTCGCATCCTCTTTTCGGATTTTGATTCAACTTTTGGTCTCCATGGAAGGGTTTCCCAGGAAAACATTCGTGCGGTTCATCGGCTTCATGAAAATGGGATTGATTTTGCGCTGGTTTCTGGACGCCCTGAGGGGAATCTGGAAAGGATTCTTCAAGGATATCGAATCGAAGGCAATTATATTGGCTGCAATGGGGCGATTGGTGTTCTTCACGGCCAGGGTCCCGTCTTTGTCCATTCTCTTCAAAAAGATGCCGTTCAAGACCTCATTCGCCTGGCCCAACAAAACCATTGGTTTTATCTTTTTTACGAGCTAAAGGCTTGCTATCTGGCCGGTTTTCCTGGAAGGCTTTTGCCCTATTCTCCGCTTTCCTCCATCCTTTCTCACCGATATGGGATGAAAATCAAATTTTTACCCCATTTAAAAGGAAAGGAAGAGGAGCTTTTCCCTAGGCTCACAAAGATGAATATCTATATGGGCGAATCGAATTATCAGCGTTTAAAAGAAATATTGGATGAGGATCCCCGGATCCGGGCAACTTCATCGGGGAAAAAAAAGCTGGAAATTATGGATCGAGGGATCTCCAAATGGATGGGCATATCGGAAATGGCGAAGATTTTGGGCTTTTCTCTGGAAGAAGTGGCGACGATCGGCGATTTTGACAATGATATTGATATGCTGGAAAATGCCCCGATTTCTTTTGCGGTGAAAAACGGCTCCGAAGGCGCAAAGAAAGCCGCGAAAATTCAAGTGAAATCCTGTAAAGAGGGGGGATTTGCTCAGGCCTGTGACTTTCTGATTGATTGGAATCAAAGACATAGCCAGGACGAATGCTACTAAGACCCGAAGAACCGAAAGGAAGGCGCTTCCATGACAGAAAACCAAAAAAAGAAAAATTCCGAACCCCTTCATCTTTTATACCGAACTGAAGGGAAGGCGCCCGCCTACGCTAATGCTTTTGCGGCCGGTTTGGATTTAACCGTTAAAACGGATGAGCCGTTGGTTCTTTCGCCGGGAGACCACCAAACCATTCACACCGGTTTTTCCTGTGCCATCCCAAGGGGATATTTTGGCCTCGTCGCGATTCGTTCAGGTCTGGGCTCTCAGGGCCTGGTCCTTTCCAACGGACTGGGGATCATTGATGAGGACTATCGGGGAGAGATTCGCATCCCCCTCTATCATCACGGGGAAAAAGCCATCAGGCTCGAAGACGGGGAAAGGGTTGCGCAAATGATATTCATTCCCTATATCCAGCCGATCTTAGAAGAGGTTGGTCAGTTGGATGAAACCGAACGGGGGACCGAAGGCTTTGGCTCCTCGGGAAGATTTTAATAAAAAATAGCTTGTTTCAAAGGAAAAATAACGGAGAAATCTAGTAATTCACGTTTGTTTCGAATAGAATCGTAAAAGGAAAATTGCTATGCGAATCGATAAGTTTTTAAAAAATTCCCGCATTATCAAACGGAGGACGGTAGCCAAAGAAGCCTGTGATGGCGGACGTGTAGAAATCAATGGTCATCCGGCCAAGGCCGGCGCAGAGGTTGGGGTTGGCGATCAGATTCGGATTTCCTTTGGCTCTTCGCCCATGGTCATTCGGGTTTTAGCCGTTCCGGAAACGGTAAAAAAAGAAGATGCGGAAAAAATGTATGAAGTCATAGGAGAGGGAAATGAGTAACTTTCGTTCCATTAAACCCGAACAAAATGGCCTTTCCAGTCCAAATCGGCCGAACAGACCGTCCGGACAGGGAAGCCAACCGCCGCTGGGCAATCGTGGGGAGAGAAGATCAATGGGCCCGGCTCAGGGACCAAGCAGATCCCGGTCGGGGAAGCCCGTCAGGAGATCTTCTTCGAGGATCAATTCGCCTGGAGGAGCAAGAAGATCCCCATCGGCAGGAAAGCGTAAAGGAAGCGGAGCGGGAATGACGGGAAGGGCCTTTGTCTATCTCATTATTTTTGTCCTGATCCTCCTTCCGACGCTGATTTCTTTGATCCGCACGCGCTCGTCTTTAGAGAAAACCAAGCAGGAGCAGGCGAGTCTTCAAAAGGAGAAGGAACAGCTTAGCGCCTCCATTGAGGAACTGAACAATCAGCTGCAGATTGTGAATACGGATGAGTTTATCGAAAAATATGCCCATGAAAAGCTGGGCATGATTCGTTTAAATGAAATTTTAGTTCAAACGCAAAACGGGCAGTACAGCGTGGATCAAAAGAAGGTCAAAGCCATTACAGAAGGTCAGCAAAAGGCGCAGTCTGTTGAAGAGAATGCTTCCAATTCAGAAGATATGCCTAAGGAACAGGCAAGTCAAGAAGGTCAACAATAATGAAGGAAAAGTTTTTTCCAGTGAACGAATGGCAGGTTCAATGGGAACGCTGCCCCTTTCAGGAAAAAGCACAGGTGTATTTGGCCGTATCGGGTGGAGCGGATTCCATGGCTCTGCTGGATACGGCTCGTTTTTTTGTCCACTCATCTCCTCAGCCTGAAATCACAGGCCTAATTGCCCTGCATTTTAATCATCGGATTCGAAAGAAAGAAGCGAACCGGGATGAGGCGCTTGTGGAGCACTTTTGTTCGGAAAAGGGTCTTCCTTTTTTTAAGGGACAATCTGACGTACCCGCCCTTTCCAAAAGTCAAAAAATTTCTTTGGAACTTGCTGGCCGCAAGGCCCGTTACCAGTTTTTTCAAAGGGTAATGGAGGAACAAAAAAAGGAAGGGACACTGCCTGTTCTGGTCACGGCTCATCACCGAGGAGATCAGGCAGAAACCCTTTTGCTTCATCTTTTTCGCGGAGCGGGCGCGGATGGACTTTCAGGAATGCGGGTCTGGACAAAAGTGAAGACGGATATCGGAGAATTTTATCTCTTTCGCCCTTTTCTTTCTCTTCCGAAAACGGCGCTTGTGACCTGGTGTGAGGGCTGTCAAATTCCCTACCGAAAGGATCAAAGCAATGATGATCCCCGTTTTTTGAGAAACCGTATTCGTTTGCAGGTTCTCCCCTTGATTAAAGAAATCAACCCCGCAATTGAGGAAAGTCTTTCTCAAACGGCCCGGCTCCTTCAGGAAGAGAATGATTTTTTAGATCGGCTGACAGAAGAAAAAATAAAAATGTGTCTTTTTGATGGGAGGAAAAAGCCAGAAGAAGATTTTTTTTCTCAAGGGGACGTAGACTCTTTTTTTTCAAAAAGAAATGCCTGCCTCATGCAAGGCCTTGCTCTTTTCCGAAAACCCTTCACCTTGCTGGACCCCGTCCTTCAGCGGAGAATCCTTAGAAAAATCCTTCAAAAGGAGGCTCAAAAAGAAGAAGGACCAAGCTTTGAGGAAATTGAGAAAATCAGAGCTTTGTTCGGCCAGCCGGCAGGAAAATGGACGAAAGTTTGTGATATGATATTCCTATGTGATTTTCAGGGGGTACTTGTTTTTTCTGCACAAAAAAAACAAGTTTTTTCTATGCCCTTTGAGGAGAAAAAAAGATTGACGCTGCCTTCTCCGGGGCAAAGAAGTGAAGTCGAATGGCCTTTTCCCACGGGAAGGATCATTGCACGATATGTGGATAAGCCGCCCAGCTTAAAGGACCTTCATCATCCTTGTTTTTGCTATCTTGATCCTGAGGGACTGAGCGCCCTATGGGTGCAAAGGCAGTCGGGCCAGTATCCATTTGAAAAATTTGGCGGAGGGAAAAAGGCCCTGCGCAGAATGATGAACGACTGGCATATTCCCGATATGATCAGGCCGAACTATCCTGTTCTTTGTGATGAGAAGGGGGCTTTGTGGGTGCCATGGGCGGGCAGGACCAGAAAACGTCTCATTCAGCAAGACCAAAAAATTCTGGAAGTAGAGTGGAGGCAATCATGGACAAAGGATTAGCGAAGTATATTGATCGGATTCTTTTCACGCAAGAGCAAATTCAAGACCGGATTGAAGCGCTGGGCCATCAAATTACAGAAGATTATAAGGACCAAAACGCTGATCTTCTGTTAGTGGGCATTTTAAAAGGCGCGGTGATCTTCATGGCTGCACTGATGAATGAGATTGATCTGGATGTAGAAATTGACTTTATGGCCGTCTCAAGCTATGGAGCCAATACGGTTTCATCAGGAGATATTCGTATTCTTAAAGATTTGGATCAAAAGATCATGGGAAAGGACATCTTGGTCATTGAGGATATCATTGATTCGGGATATACCATGGATTATTTAAAGAAAAATCTTCTGAGCCGGGGCGCAAATTCCGTTAAAGTGGCGGTTCTTCTGGACAAGCCTGCAAACCGAGCGGTGGAAATTCCCGTCGATTATGTTGGTTTTGAAAGCCCCGATGCTTATGTCGTTGGCTATGGAATGGATTTTAATCAGAAACTTCGAAACCTTCCTTTTATTGGGACATTAAATCCCATTTACTATAAGAAAAACTAATCCCGAAAAATTGGCTGGGGCCGGTCTCTTCCCTCCGCCTCAGCCAGTGAACTGTTTACGAGAGGAACAGAATGAATTTAGATAATAACAGAAATAACCGCATTTGGCTGGGCTATCTCCTCCCCCTCATCGTATTAGCCGCCTTCTTTATCTTTTCGGTCAATCGTCCGGAGCAGCAAAACATGATGACACAGGGGGAACTGATTTCGCTGCTCGAACAGAAAAAGGTCGCCAGCCTCGTTTATAAAGATGATGTTTTAAAAGGCGTTCAAAAGGACGAGAAGAAATCGTCTTTTTCCGTCGCTATTCCGGAATCCTATTTTCCTGATTTTTATCGAGAATATCTCAAAAGCCCGGTCGAAGCCGGACAATTAGACATTATTTTTGAAGCGAAAACAAAGCCCAATGTTTTTTTGACCATGCTTCCGGACCTGCTCTTTATTCTCATTATGGTATTTTTATTCTACAATTTTTATAAGCGGACGATGCTCCAGCAAAACGGAATGACCTCTTTTGGAAAGAGCCGGGCCCATTTGATTAAAACTGATCCACAAAAAAAGATCAGCTTTAAAGACGTTGCCGGTTTAAAGGAGGAAAAGGAAGAGCTCCAAGAGATCGTAGACTTTTTAAAAAATCCGGAAAAATTTTCAACTGTCGGCGCTCGGATTCCGAAAGGCGTTTTGATGGTCGGGCCTCCTGGAACGGGGAAAACCTACATTTCCCGGGCCGTTGCCGGTGAAGCGGGGGTGCCTTTCTTTTCCATTTCCGGATCAGACTTTGTTGAAATGTTTGTCGGGGTTGGCGCCTCGCGGGTTCGGGACCTCTTTGAAGAAGGAAAAAAGAATGCGCCCTGCATCATTTTTGTTGATGAGATTGATGCCGTGGGCCGAAGAAGAGGAGCCGGCCTGGGCGGCGGAAACGATGAACGGGAACAGACCTTAAACCAGCTTCTTGTTGAAATGGATGGGTTTGACCCCAATGAAGGCATTATCATCATGGCTGCAACCAATCGACCTGACATTTTGGATCCGGCCCTCCTTCGGCCTGGACGCTTTGATCGAAGGATCGTCATTGGCATGCCGGATGTGAAGGAAAGGGAGGAAATCCTCCAGGTTCATTTACGAAATAAGCATCCGGATCCCAAGGTGAATTTAGAAACCATTGCCCGGGCAACGGCGGGATTTACCCCAGCAGACTTGGAAAATCTCGCTAACGAAGCGGCTTTGCTTACCGCCCGGAAAAATGAACAATTGATCTCTATGAAAACCTTTGAAGAAGCTTCTATTAAGGTTTTAGCCGGACCGGAGAAAAAGTCCAAGCACGTTATTGAAAAGGAAAGGATTCTTACGGCTTACCATGAAAGCGGGCACGCTGTTGTGACTCGGGCCCTGCCGGGAAGTGATGAGGTGAACATGATCACGATTGTTCCCCGGGGAGATGCCGGAGGTTTTACCGCTTTTCTTCCTCAGGATGACCGCAATTTTGTCTCTAAAAAATGGATGCAGATTGAATTGGTCTCTCTTTTAGGCGGACGGGCAGCAGAAGCGACGTTTTTAGATGACATCACAACGGGCGCTTCCAACGATATTGAAAGAGCTACCAATATTGCGCGAAACATGGTCATGAAATACGGGATGAGTGAAGAATTAGGCCCGATTCGTTTTGAAAATGAAGGGGATAATGTCTTTTTGGGAAATGATCTGGGACAGATTCATGCCTATTCAGATCAAACCGCAGAGAAAATTGACCGGGAAATCCGCCAGCTTATCCAACGTTCGTATGATCTAGCCTGTCAGATCCTAAAAGAAAATACGGAACTCGTCAATGCGCTTGCGGACCTTCTTTTGAAGGAAGAAACCGTTCGAAAAGATGAATTTGAATCCCTATTTCAGGAATATGGAAAAATCTATGATATGGAGAAAGAGGTGACGGCATGAAAATGTTTAATTTCGCAAACACGCTAAATTGTATGTTGGCTGAGGGATCCAGCCAGGAGAGCGCCGTTTCTAATCCGGCGGTATCATCAAGCCAGTCATCGGCTCAGGCGGCAAAAGCGCCTGCTAGTATGGCCAAAGGCCCCCTGGGCATGGATATGATTACCTACTTGTATCTGGGCATTTTAGCTTTTTTCCTTTACCAGATGTATAAGACGAAAAAATACAAGAAAATTTTACAGGAACCGGTGAAGGTCGTTCAACGAAAGGCAAAAATCGCCAATTACGCCTTGGCGATCTTTCTGATTATTCTGGGCTTTTTCAACTCCTTTTCCGCCCATAATTATATCGCTGGGGTAGTCATGGCACTTTTGGGTTTTGTTTTTGGCGCGAACTCCTCGACCCCGATTTATCTTGCTCCAAATGGAATTTTAGCGGACAATGCCTTTGTCCCCTGGTCCCAGATTAAACGCTGGGGTTGGAATACGGATAACGGAGACCTTGTTGTTGAGATCAAACTGCGGGGCAAGCCATCGAAAACATCCGCTGTTCATGTTGGGACAGACAAGATGAAAGAAGTGAATGACTATATTCGTCAACTGAAATTAGGAAAAGAGTAGTGGATGAGCCTTTGAAGGAGAAAAAGATGGCAAAATTCATATTTGTTACCGGTGGTGTCGTTTCGGGAATCGGGAAGGGAATTAGCGCGGCAAGTGTTGGCCGACTGCTCAAGGACAATGGGTTCTCGGTTTTTATGCAGAAATTTGATCCCTACTTAAATGTTGATCCAGGGACAATGAGCCCCTACCAACACGGAGAGGTCTTTGTGACGAAAGATGGGGGAGAAACGGACCTGGACCTGGGCCATTATGAGCGTTTTATTGACGTTGAGCTCACAAAAAACTCTTCCATTACCAGCGGACGGATCTATGATACGGTTCTCCATAAAGAACGGGCGGGCCAGTATGATGGAAAAACGGTTCAGGTCATTCCCCATGTGACGGATGAAATCAAAGAGAAGGTCTATTCGGTTGAGGAAGAGTCTGGAGCGGACTTTATTATTACCGAGATTGGCGGAACAGTCGGGGATATGGAATCCCAACCCTTCTTTGAGGCTATTCGTCAGATTCACTCAGCGGATCCTTCCAATGTTCTTTTTATTCACACGGTTTTGATTCCGACGATCCCCGGATCAGATGAATTAAAAACCAAGCCGGCTCAGCATTCCTTCAAAGAACTGATGAGTTATGGCATCAAGCCGGATGTCTATATCCTTCGGGCGCCGCTTCCCATCACGGAAGAAGTCTTTAATAAAATCAGTCTATTTTGCGACCTGCCTCGAGAAGCAATTATTGAATCGAAGACGGTGGATTTAATTTATGAAGTTCCACTGGTTTTTCATGATCAGGGCTTGGATCAGTTTATCCTCAAGTACTTTGGCCTTAGGCCAAAAGCGAATCATATCCCTGAGTGGAGAGCGATGTGTGCAAAATTCAAGCAAGCGGATAAAAAAGTTTGTATCGGCCTGGTTGGAAAATATACTGAGCTTCACGATGCCTATCTTTCCGTTTATGAAGCTCTTCGCGACGCGGGCTACCACTTGGGCGTTTCTGTTGAGGTGAACTATGTTGACTCCGGTTCCTTAACGAAAGCAAATATTGAAGATAGCCTGGGCGAAATGGACGGAATCCTCATCCCCGGTGGATTTGGAAGTCGTGGGGTGGAAGGGATGATTCTCAGCGCCCAATACTGCCGGGAAAAACAGGTCCCATTTTTGGGCATTTGTTTAGGTCTTCAAATCGCCGTGATTGAAGCGGCAAGAAATCAGCTGAATCTTTCTGATGCGAACTCAACGGAATTTGATCCCCATTGCACAGCTCCTGTTCTTCGTCTCTTGGATAGTCAGGAAGGGATTAAAGATATTGGAGGGACGCTCAGGCTTGGCAATCAGGATTGTCACGTGAAGGAAGGCACCTTAGCCCACAAGCTTTATGGGCGTTCAGACATCGTGGAACGTCACCGCCATCGCTATGAAGTCAATAATAAGTATCTCGAACCTTTGGAGAAAAAAGCTGGCGTCATCTTCTCCGGAGAGAAACTTTCCATGAATCTTCAGGAAATCCTGGAAAGGCCGGATCATCCGTTTTTTGTCGCCTGCCAGTTTCATCCGGAATTTCGTTCCCGTCCCAATGCTCCCCATCCCTTGTTTATTGGTCTGATTCAGGCCGCATTAAAGGCAAAGAGGGTTGAGGAAAAGGCGCTGAAAAAAGGCCCGAAAGTCGGTCAGGAGTTTTAAGAATAGAGAGGAAAAGAGGATAGGATGATGCAAGCTCAATATCCAGGCTTTTTCACCGATGTTCCCGGCTTTCTTTTAGGACATGCTCAAAAGGAAGAATGGGGAACCGGTTGCACCGTTATCATTGCGCCTGCACACACCGTAGGTGGAGTGGACGTCCGGGGGGGAGCGCCGGGCGGAAGGGAAACGGATTTATTACGGCCTGAAAATCAAGTTTCCGAAGTCAATGCCATTATGCTTTCCGGAGGTTCTTCCTTTGGGCTGGAAGCGGCCTGCGGAGTAATGGAGTTTCTGGTGGAGAAAGGGTTAGGCTTCGATACCGGCTATGGCCTGGTTCCTATTGTTCCAGCGGCCATCCTTTTTGATCTTCCGGTTGGGCAAAAAAATCGCTGGCCTGATCTTGCGATGGGAAAGGAAGCCGCAAAAAAGGCGAACGACCAAGATCGGTCAATGGGGAATGTCGGCGCCGGCCAAGGGGCCACCGTCGGAAAACTGCTGGGCATGGAAGGCGCAATGAAAAGCGGTTTGGGCCAGGCCAGTTTTCGATGCGGAGACCTTATCGTTTCAGCAGTTGTTGCCGTGAATGCGCTGGGCGATGTCTGTGATCCCATTCGGGGAAATCGGCCTCTAGCCGGCCTTCTGGATAAAAAGAAAAGACGGATTTGCACGAATGAACGATTCTTTCAGATGCAGGGAAAAACGAATCTTTTAGCCGGGACCAACACCACAATCGGATGCATTGCGACAAACGCCAAATGTGATAAGGCGGGGGCGCAAAAAATTGCGCAGATTGCGCATGATGGGATGGCCCGGGCGATTTTGCCAGTCCATACCCTTGCAGATGGAGATACGCTTTTTACCCTAGCGTCCGGGACCCTTATGGCTGACGTGAACCTGGTCGGGATCATGGCGGCGGAAGTCGTCCAAAGGGCCATTGTCAACGCAGTTTGTACCGCGAAAAGCGCTTATGGCCTGCCGGCTTTGGAAGATATAGAAATGGAATCATAAGAATAAAGGTAGTAAATACATGAAGACAACGATCGATAAAGTACAACCGGCTTCCAGGCTCCTGGTCATTGATGCCGGCAACTCGAATATTACTTTTGGCGTTTGTAATGGAAAGACCATTGAACACCAGTGGAGAATCCAATCAAGATCGGAGAAATCTTCGGACGAATATGGGATTCAGCTAGAACAGATTCTTCTTCATTTTGGCTATCAATCTGGAACCATTAAAGATGTTATTATCGGATCTGTGGTTCCTTCTTTGAATCACGCTTTTGTCAGTTTATGCAACCGTTATCTTTCTTTAGATCCTTATATTGTTGGGGAAGGAACCAAAACCGGGATGCCGATCCGGCTGGAAAATCCGAGGGATGTTGGCGCTGACCGGATTATTGATGCAGTTGCCGGCTATGAAAAATATGGGGGACCCCTGGTCATTGTCGATATTGGCACGGCAATTACGCATGAGGCGATTTCCAGCAAGGGGGAATATCTCGGCGGATCCATCGCCCCGGGAGTCAATATTGGCTTAGAAGGGTTAACGACGAAAACAGCCAAACTTCCTAAAGTTGAGCTAACGCATCTCAATCATTCCATTGGGAAAAATACCATTGAAGCCATGCAGATTGGCATTGTTCAGGGTTACCTGGGCCTGGTCGATCATTTGACGGAAAATATGATTCATGAGCTGGAAAAAACCGAAAAGGAAAAAATCAAAGTGGTTGCGACCGGGGGATTTTCAGGGCTTTTAACCCAACGCTCCCGCTTCATTAACATTATTGACCGGGACCTGTGCTTAGACGGGCTTCGGATCATCTATGAAAGAACGATTAAAGCAAAAACCTATGAAAAATAAAAAAATCGGTCTCGCTCCTTTGGCCGGATTTTCTGACCGCCCCTTCCGGACCATTGCCTTTGACCAGGGGGCGGATTTTGCTGTCACCGAAATGGTCTCTATTAAGGGCCTTTTGTATCATAATAAGAACACCGAGGATCTGTTATCGATTGGCCCACATGAAAAAGAAGTCTGGATTCAGGTCTTTGGTCATGAACCGGACATTTTCACCCGGGTGATTCAAGAGCATCTCAATCGAAGAGATGA
>CABTZP010000031.1 GCA_902489375.1 uncultured Tissierellia bacterium
GGCGGCGGATGGGTCGATGCGAGATGGCCTTTCCCTTTTGGATCAGCTTTTAGCTTCCGGAACAAAAAACGTTCGGGAAGAAGAAGTCAAGGCGCTTTTGGGAACCGTGGGCTATGAATCGGTGGCCCGGATGACCCGGATGATCTTTACTGGTGAGCAGAAAGGCGCTTTGGCCTTTTCTGAAGACCTTCTTTTACAGGGCAAGGACCCTCATCTGTTCCTTAAAGAGCTGATTGACTATTTTCGCCTCCTTCTCTTGGTCAAAGCGTTGGGCAAGGATAATGCCAGCCTTCCGGTAGACGAGGTTCAGAAGAAGGCCATGGAAGAGCTGGCGGACCTTTCTTCAATGGAACGGCTATGCGATTCGTTGGAACTGCTCATTGACGCAGAGCTTTTGATGCGAAAGGCGGACTTTGGCGAAGCAATTTTACAGTCGGCCCTAGTTCGGCTTATGGACCCGGTTTCCCGAAAAAACTGGATTTCCCGGCTGGAGGCGGTCGAAGCGAAGTTATCAAAAGTCCAGGTCCAGGGCCTGGAAAAGGAAGCGGAAAAAGGAAAAACGGCCGAAAGGAGCAAAGTAAAAACAGAGCAAAAGACTCAGACGCTGCGGAAAGAAAACGCGGATCCGCCGAAAGAAAAAGGAAAAAATCCTGCCAGCCAGGCCCTGCAAAAAGAGGATCCGCCGAAAGATCCCCTTCCGAAAATAGATCTGCCCCCTTTGGAAGAAGAGGCCGAAAAAGAAGTGGGAGACTTTTCCGCCTGGTTTTTAGATCAGCGGGCGGAACTTGCCAAGGAAGCGGAGGGACGCGCCATTTTCCCGGCGGCTTTTTTTGAGAAGATCCAGGCGGCGGAGCTCAGAGAAGAAGCCCTTCTTCTTTTCTTTACCAAGGATCAAAAGGGAAGGATGGTTCTTCCCCTGGTTAAGGCCCACGAAGAGGAGCTGAGCCTTTTATTTGAGGAAAAACTCCATAAAAAAGTTCATGTCTGTGCCATGGCCATGGAGGAGGGTTCGAAAAAAAAGAACCCTTATCCTGCCGGAGGCGGAAAAGATCAGGGGAAGCGTTCAAAAGAGGATGCAAGGACGGATCCGGAAGAAAAAATCAGAGAGGTTTTTCCCGCAGAGCTTCTGGACCTTGTGCCTTAGAAAAAATCGCCCGGGCGGGAAATGGCCAAAGGCTAGCAGGATAAGGTAAGATAAGAGGACAATTTTTAATTAAAAAGGACGTTTTTTCGGGGCGCGAAAGCGCAGCCTGATTAAGCACGTGAAAACAGGAGGAAACATGGCAAAGCGAAATTTTGGCGGATATAGCGGCGGGATGAACCGCAATAATATGATGCGGCAGATGCAAAAACTGCAAAAAGAAATGGAAGAAGCCCAGGCTAAGGTGCGGGCGACGGTTCTGGAAGCTTCGGCCGGCGGCGGCATGGTCAAGGTGACCATGAACGGGGACCGGGAGCTTTTAAGCGTAGAGATCAATCCGGATGCCCTCGATCCTGATGATGTGGAAATGCTCCAGGATATGATTATGGTTGCCGTCAATGATGTCCTAAAACAGGCAGGAAGTCTTAACGAAAATGAGATGGGCAAGCTCACCGGCGGACTGAGCATTCCTGGCTTATGATCAATGAATATCCGGAGACAGTGGAAGAGTTAATTGATCAGTTTCGCAGGCTTCCGACCATCGGAAGAAAGACAGCCCAAAGGATTGTCCTGAGCCTGATCAGCCGAAATCCCGAAGACCTGGAAACGCTTTCAGACGCGCTTCTTGCCGTCCGGAAAAAAATTCATCCCTGTCCGATCTGCGGAAACCTTACGGATCAGGAGATTTGCGAAATTTGTTCGGATCCCCGAAGGGACCCGGCTTTTCTGTGCGTGGTCGAAGATGTGCAAAACCTCTTTGCCGTCGAGCGGGGAGGAAGCTATCGGGGACGGTATCATGTGTTAAAGGGACTGATCTCGCCGATGAATGATATGGGACCCGGCGAAATCGGAGTCGATCAGCTCTTGGAGCGCATTAGCAAAAGCAAAAGGGAGGGCGCTCCGGTAAAAGAGGTGATCTTAGCCATTTCACCCACTGTCGAAGGGGAGACGACCATGCTTTTTTTAGCGGACCTCCTTCACCGGGAAAAGATTGCGGTCTCCCGGATTGCCAGCGGAATTCCCGTCGGAGGGAGCTTGGAATATTATGATGAACTTACCCTTTCTCGGGCTTTGGAAGATCGGCGCTCGATCTGAGAAAGAAGATAGCCTGTGCAAGATCTTTGAAATGTCCGTGAAATAGCAAATAAAAAGTTAAGATTATGCTCAGGTAAAGAAAAACCGCTTGAAACAGGCGTTTCAAGCGGTAAAAATGGACCACACTGGAATCGAACCAGCGACCTCCACGATGTCAACGTGGCGCTCTAACCAACTGGGCTAATGGTCCATGCCTGATGATTATAGCAAGAGATGTTCTTAAATGCAAATTCTTTTTTCCTTTTTAGTATAAAAGGAAAGATGAGAACCGATTTTTGATCGGGAAAAGAAAAGGGAAAAACAAAAAGAATCCGGCAAGGATAAACAGGTTTATAAGGAGACGGGATGAAAACATGGAGATGGGGCTTGGGGCTTTTTCTGTTGGCGCTGACGCTGACGGCCTGCGCGGGTCCGGGAGAAGAGAAAACGTCCTCAATGGAGCCTTCTTCGGAGGAAATTTCTGCCGAAAACGAGGGGCAGAAGACGGAAATGATCGGAAAAAAGATTGACGAAATTAAAAATGAGCCGGTAGAAGGCCAGGGTCAGTGGGTTCAGGCGAAAGACGGGACCAAACTGCTAAAAGAATCCGCGACTTTTTATGATACCTTCGATACCATCATTTCGGTCACTTATTATACCAAGGATCAGGAGGAATTCGACCGTTACCTAAAGATGACCCATGAGGAGTATCAAAGGCTCCACCGACTCTTTGATACCTTCCATAACGACGAGGGAAAGATCAACGCCAAAACGATCAACGATCAGGTGGGAGGATTCCCCGTGAAGGTGCCGGAGGAGCTTTTTGATCTGGTCTGCTTCTCCCTTCATCATTACGAAGAGCTTTCAGAAAAGGTCAATATTGGCATCGGTCGGGCGGTGGCCCTGTGGAACCAGGGCCGGGAAGAGAAGAAGGTGCCTGACCCAGAGCAGCTAAAAGAAATTGCAAAGCATACGGATCCTTCAAAGATTCTTTTGGATGAAAAAGAGAGAACCGTTTTGATCCAGGATCCGGAAATGGCCTTAGATTTAGGCGCTGTTGGCAAGGGCTACGCAACAGAACTTGTGGCAAAAAAGCTGGAAGCCGAGGGCCTTTCGCACGGATTAATCAGCGCCGGGGGAAACGTGCGAACCATAGGGGGACCCATCGACGGAAGAGAAGAATGGACGGTCGGCATTGCCCATCCCCGGGCGAAAGACGATTCGGCCATAGCCTGTACGGTTAAGGTGGGGCCGGGGATGTCCGTCGTCACATCGGGTGATTATCAGCGCTATTTTATCGTTGATGGGATACGCTATCATCACATTTTAAATTCCAAGACCCTTCATCCGGAAACGATTTTTCCTTCGGTCACGGTAATCACAAAAGATTCGGGCCTTGCGGACCTTCTCTCTACGGCATTTTTTCTTTCGACAAAGGAAGAGGCGAAAGAAATTCGCAAGCGGTTTTCTGATGAGAAAATAGAATTAATCTGGGTGGATGAAGACGGAAAGGTTTCCGCAACTTCGGGGATTGAAAATAAGGTTCAGCCTTTTACCGAAACCGAATAAGCGCAAGAAAAAATGGGAGCCGCCTGAAAAACTTCACTATTTTTGCCAAGGGTAAGAAAAAAATTGCCTCTGCCCAAAACCTCATCCTCACCGGGAGCAGGTAGCCCGCATGGGCTACCATAGACAAGGAAGACAAGGATTTTGGTTGGTTCTCGTCAAGGGAAAATGCACTCGCTTCGCGTGCCCTTGACAGGATAGGGGTGGGCATTGCTAATGAAATCGTCATGGAGAGTATGCTTTTCCTTTACGCATAATTCAGTCTTTGGAATGAGTACCGTAGACCAATGTCATCTTACACCGTAAGCTCCACTTGCCTTGTTGTATCAGGAACTCTTTTGCCGGTACGCTAAAGTGGCGGTTTAGTTTTCAATGTATTGTTTAAGATAGTTATGGCGTCTTCCATTCGGCAAATCCCTTGTCGTTTAAAGTCCTTGGGCAAATAGTCCTGAAGAATACTCCAGAGACGCTCAATCCGTCCCATGGCTTGGGGTGAGTGGGAAAAGATGGTGTGTATGCCCATCTGCCGTAATCAGCGAACAAAGTCAGTCTCATGGAAACGAATGCCAAGAAGAAGTTCTTCATAGCTGGGCATAGCCTCTTTCTTGCTGGACCCAAAAACCGTGCGTTTGTCGGTGTATAAGTGGACAGGAAGATGGCCCTTTCGATTCATGAAAAGTAGACATTGGCGGTGGCTCTCAAAGGTTTCCAGGGAAGCCAATAGAGGGCAAGAATTTTTCCTGTCGCATCATCAATGGCTTCGTGCAAATGGAATGATTCACCCGTATTGAGCCTATCGAAGGGCGAGACATCTGTTTGGGCAAGCTCGCCTTCAATAGATCTCCGCTCCCTGGAGGGATGGCGCCTAGCTTTTCGGTGTTTCCGTGGGGAAAGTCGCCGGTGTTCTTGGGTCATTCGACGAACACTGAGTTGTAGCACTTTTTCTGCTTCACGGTTGGAGTAGCCTCTTGAGGGAAGAG
Organism: uncultured Tissierellia bacterium; assembly: GCA_902489375.1. Taxonomy (GTDB): domain Bacteria; phylum Bacillota; class Clostridia; order Tissierellales; family Peptoniphilaceae; genus CABTZP01. Next base: position 4,762 of record CABTZP010000031.1, read on the forward strand.
CTTCAAGGACATGGGTTTCTTGGAGTTGTCGTTGAGTTAATGTCATCATACCTTTCTTGTATTACAGGAAGGGGATGACATTTTCCCTGAAAGCTATATCTACGACATTATTGCTGACTGATAACAAAATCAACAATAACAATTGACAAATTATTATATTTATGATAGAAAGACTAAGTAAGGAGGTGGTATCAATGGATTATGTCGAACCTGAGATAAAGCTAATTACAGAAGATAGAGAAGAAAATATTGATCAAGTTAAAGAAAATGAACTAGTGAGATTTAAATGTGATCCGCCTTGTGCATGATGGATAAAAAGCTGAGGGACTTATTGTTATCCTCAGCTTTTTTGTCTCTCACCCCTAAATAATCAATGAAAGAAGTTATCGAGAATAGAAAAATGAAATATTCGAAAATACCGGATGTCGTTAATTTAGAATTGACGCACAACTGTAATGCTAATTGTAAGTTTTGTACCATTCGCAATGATACATCGGAAACGTTTGTCCCGTTAAATCAAATTTTAAAAATATTAGATATATTGAGCAGTAAGCAAGTTCTTAGAGTAAATCTTTTTGGAGGAGAACCATTTATTTATCCTTGGATTACTGATGTTATTCAGTATGCACATGCTCAAGGTTTTTATGTTTCGGCAGTAAGTAATGGAATCGCTTTTAATGAAGAGCTTATTAAATCGATACAAGGTTCTATAGATGGTATTGGAATTTCATTACATGGAATAGGTGGAGATCAAAACAAAATAATGGGAGTTTCGTGCTATGACACAGTGCTAAATTCCCTTAAGTTACTTAACAAATATCATATAATGACAGGTCTTAACATTACGGTTACAAAAGAAAACTATAATAAAATTCAATTTATAGTAGAGGAAGTTACTAAACATTGTGAAATAAGTGGTGTGGCGTTAAATCGATATATTAGCAATAGCAATACTGAAAAAGCTGAAGAATTAGGAGTGACGCCCGCAATGCTGGAGTCAACTTTAGTGCAGTTAAAATATTTGTCAGATAAGTATAAAAATCTTAGTTGTAATTACGCAATTCACTTTCCATTTTGTATTATTAAAAACAAGGAATTAAGAAAGTTTATTGGCGTGGGTTGTGGTTTTGGACAAAATTATTGTGCCATCGATTATAGTGGAAATATGAAAATGTGTTCGTATAAAGATCATATAATTGGAAATATATTTATTCATGACATGTCAGAATTATGGGAAAATAGCAAAGAATTAAAGAGGTATCGCACAGGATGCTGGATGTCAAAGGAATGCGATCATTGTAGGTATGATTATTGTAAAGGAGGTTGTAAAATCTCTGGTGGAAGTACCTATGGGATGGATCCTTTATTTCAGAATAGTATTTGGCATACTAGATGGATTAGCACCTTTGACAGAAAAGTGCGAAAAGAAAGCAATGATAAATTTGTATTGATGAATCCCTTTGGTTCAATCATTGCACTGAATCATACGGCATTAGAAATATATAAGCTTTGTGACGGAAAAAATGATATTTCAACAATAGCCCATTTTATTTCTAAAAAATATGACCAAAATTATTGTAGAGTAAAGAGTGATGTATGGAAATGCATAGAAGGTTTAGAAAAAAGTTATCTCATTAAGGACATTGGTTTTAATGTTAGAAATTAAACATTTACAGAAGAAATATCAGGATCAACCGATTCTATCTGATGTGACTTTTTCTGTGGAAACAAATCAGGTTTTCGGACTAATTGGCCCAAATGGGGTGGGAAAGACCACGATCATTGGATGCATCTGCGGGCTGGTAAAATACGATAAGGGAACCATTTTGCTTGATGGAAAATCTTTTGAAGATGAGCCTCAGCTAAGAAGAAAGATTGGCTGCTGCTTTCAGGAACCGGTCTTCGACAGATTCTTTAATATCCGTGATACGATTTCTTATAATGCAATGTACCATGGATTATCGATGAAGGAAGCTCAGGATGCCACTGACCTGGTGCTGGATAAAGTAAGGCTTTCTGATGCAGCTCATTTGTATGGGAGCGAGCTTTCCGGAGGAATGAAAAAGAGGTTTCAGTTGGCCATTGCCATGGTCTTTGATCCAGAAATATTGATTTTGGATGAGCCTACAGCAGGGGTGGATTTGGAGCTTTCCGACCTTATCCAGAAAACGATTATGGCATTTTCTCAAAAAAAAGGTAAATCCGTTATTCTGACCGGACATGATATTAAAGAAATGCAGATCCTTTGCAGCCAAGCGGCCTTTATTCACAAAGGAGTGATCCTTGAAAACGGGACGGTAGCATCCTTTGGCAATTTAGAAAAAGAGTACAGAAGGTTATACATCCATGATGAAAAAATATGAGACCAATGCACTTTGGGGTTGCTTCCATCGAGAAGTCCGGCGTTTTTTGCATGAACCGGAGCAAACGATTTTCAATGTTTTTTTCTCTCAATTTCTATTCTTTATCATACTGTTCTTTCTTAATCGTGCGAGGGTTTGGTCCTTGATTCCAGGAATTCTGATTTTCACAGAATTTGGAGTCGTGTTCAGTAACTTAAAAATGACTCTTTTTGTTGGAAAAATTGACCAAACCTTAGATTATCAGCTTTCTTCTGGAATTCGACGGTGGAAACTCTATGCGGTCTATGTGACGGCAACCGTCCTCAGGAGTTTGATTATTTGTGTTCCCATGTATGTGGTTTTTGCCATTTTTTTTCAGCACTTCAATTTTGACATGGTTCCCAAATTACTTCTGTGGCTTGTGGTAACGGGGATTGCTTTTTGTAACCTATCCATTTTTATGATCCTTTGTGTAAATTCCTGGAATGGGGTAGGAGCCATGGAAAGCTACGTGCTCGCTCCTCTCACCTATCTAAGTGGCTGTCTTTTCTCGATAAAACAGCTGAGCTTCCCATGGAGAAATCTGGTTTTGCTTAATCCGGTCTTTCACTATTTCAATGTATTGAATAGATTTTATATAGGAATGGCGGAATATCCCTTTTTTTTCTCTTTTATTTATGGAATCCTCTTTATGGTGATCACAACGATTTTATGTGTCATCATTTTTAACCGAGGTTATAAAATATTGAAATAAGGAGTCTATGATAAAAAATACAATTAATATTCAATTTGTTTTGGCATCTCATAGAGATATAAAAGTTTGAAAAGTCAAATTAATCATTTTTTCTCTCACTCAAATTATTACTAAAATCGCCGGCGTGCCTTCTATTTTGAAGACACATTGATCTTCTTTTCCGCCAGGCGCCGGGTTTTAAAGTCTGTGAGCAGATCATAAAGGGTGGACATGATGGGGACAAACATAAACATCCCGATAACGCCGAAAAGATTTCCCCCGATGATAATGCCCAAAAGAACCCACATCGCCGGAAGCCCCACCGACTGACCAACGATTTTTGGATAAACCAGATTTCCGTCAAACTGCTGAAGAACGCAGATAAAAATCAAAAAGCCGATGCCCTGAACCGGATCAATGCTAAGAAGGATCATCGTGCCCACAAAGCCGGCCAGGACAGCCCCAACCATGGGGATGAGCGCGCCGAAAGAGACAATAATGGCGATGACAATGGCATAATCCATTTTTAGTATTTTCATCCCGGAATAGGTCATTCCGCCCAGGACAATGGCCTCAAGAAACTGGCCGGTAAAGAAGTTATAAAAGTTATCATAGGCTGTGTAAGCCATGTACATGACACTGTCAGCGGCTTTTTCCGGAAGCAGAGAATAGACTAGCTCCTTACATTGGCGGGTCAGCCTTTCCTTAGAGGCCAGCATATAAATCGAGAAGATCAGGGCGACAAAAGCATTTAAAAACCCGGAGAAGATCGATGTCAGCGTCTCGATTAAAGGCGCGGTCAGAGACGGGGAAAGGGTTGTTGGCGTTTGGCCATGGCCAATTTTTTTCATAAGGTAGGAGCTTATGGACGTTGTTTTTACCTGATCCAGGGTGTCTAAAAGAATCTTTTGAAAACGGCCCAGCCAATGAGCCTGCTTTATATAATGGCTCAGCCGGTCAAGGACATCTGGAATGGCAAGAATAAAGGCCCGAGACGAGGTGTAGAGCTTGGGAAGGATGATGGAAAAAAGCAGGCTGATTAAAAAGATGATCATAAAGTAAGCCAAAATGATGGCCAGGACTCTTTGCAGAGATTTTTTGATGGGCAGGCGGCCAAGAAACTTATTTTCAAAAAAGCTCATGGGAATGTTAATGACAAAAGCGATGGCAATGGCATAAATAAAGGGGGCGATAATCCCCAGAAAACGGCTAAAAGTCGTGAAAATGGCAGGCAGGTGATCAATGAGATTATAAATTAAAATCGAGCAGGTAACGATAAAAAGCGCACGTTTAATTTTTTTCTGATCTTCTGGGGGAAAGTGCATGGCGGTCTCCTTTTTTTATTCCCAACTATTTTATCATATCCTCCGCTCTTTCCATCGGCTCCGGAAGGCATTTGATATAATAAAAAACAGGGAAAAGAAAGGATGCTATGGAACCGATTTTACTGATCATGGCCGCGGGCATGGGATCCCGATATGGGGGACTCAAACAGGCCGACCCGGTGGGGCCAGGAGGAGAATGGATTATTGATTATTCGCTTTATGACGCCTACCAGGCGGGCTTTCGCCGAGCCGTCTTTGTGATTCGAAAGGAACATCTCTCTTTTTTTCAGGAAAAATTTCAGGGGAAACTACCAAAGGATTTCGCGCTTTCTTTTGCTTTTCAGGCGCTTTCTGATCTTCCGGATGGGATTTTCGTCCCAGAAGGAAGAGAAAAGCCCTGGGGGACCGCGCACGCGGTTTATGCGGCAAGAAAGCTAATTAATGCGCCTTTCGCAGTCATTAATGCCGATGATTACTATGGGAAAGAGCCCTATCGGATGATGTATTCTTTCCTAAAAAAAATTCAGGAAAAAGAAGAGCTGGCTCCTGGCGCTTTGCCCAGCGGCCCTGAAGAAAAAAAAGACAGTCCGAAAAGGGCCGGGGACCAGTACGCCATGGCGGGTTTTCTTTTGCGCCATACCCTTTCTTCTCACGGCTCCGTTGCCCGGGGTCTCTGCCAGGTCAGCGGGGGGGAGCTTTTAGGCATCTGCGAAAGGACAAAGATCTTTACGGACGGGAAAGACGCCTACGCCCTGGAGGAAAATATCCTCCCCGACAAGACAAAAAGCCAGCGAAAGATCGCCCTTTCTGGGGATCAGCTGGTTTCCATGAATTTTTGGGGCTTTCCCCCGAATTTTATGGAGGCTCTGAAGCGTGAACTGGTCCGGTTTTTTAATGAGGATTTGAAAAAGAATCCTTTAAAAGCCGAAGCCTATCTCCCTTCAGCTGTCGAGCGGGAGCTTAAGGAAGGAAGGGCGAGGGCAAGGGTTCTTCCTACCCAGGAAAGCTGGATGGGGGTGACCTATCAGGAAGATAAGACTGAGGTAGAGAAGGGCTTTTTCGAAAAAAGTCGGGCCGGTCTTTACCCTTCGCCTTTATGGGGGCAAGGCCGTGTTCCATTTTTTCGGGACGGGACGCTTTACGCGAAGAAAAGGGTAGAATGAAGGAAGAATCGGATTCATTCTCATACCGTTTTGTGATGACAAGATAAAAAATTTGGGGAGGGAATATGAAAATTTTAGTAGTCAACTGTGGGAGTTCTTCGCTGAAATATCAGCTTTTTGACATGGACAAGGAACAGGTGATGACCAAGGGACTGGTTGAGCGGATTGGCGGAGAAGGGGCAAGAATTGAACAAAAGACGCCGGGCCGGGAAGTCTATGAAAAAACGGCTTCGATTCCCAGTCATAAAGAGGCGGTCAAAGGGATGTTTGATGCCCTGATGGATTCAAAATCCGGGGTGATTGCGGACCTTTCAGAGATTGATGCAGTCGGTCACCGGGTCCTGCACGGAGGAAGTGACGTCATCGCTTCGACCCTCGTGGATGAGGCGTGCATTCAGGCCGTTGAGGCCAATTCGAAATTCGGCCCCCTCCATAATCCCCCTCAGCTTTCAACCATTCGGGCCTGCGCCTCGCTTTTAGGAAAAGAGGTGGCTCAGGTAGCGGTCATGGATACGGCCTTCCATCAAACGATGCCGCCTGAAAATTACGTATATCCCATTCCCTATCAGTATTACGAAGAAGATGGGGTCCGCCGGTATGGTTTTCACGGGACCTCTCACCGCTATATCAGCAAAAGAGCGGCCCAGCTATTAAAAATTCCTGAAGATCAGCTCAACATCATCTCCTGCCACCTGGGCAATGGGTCATCTCTTTGCGCGGTGAAAAATGGAAAATCCTATAACACCACCATGGGACTGACGGCTCTTTCCGGTCTTCCGATGGGCACCCGCTCCGGGGACATTGACCCGGGCATCCTGATCTATCTGGGCAAGCAGAAGGGCTTATCGATTGAGGACCTGGACCGGATTCTTAATAAAGAATCGGGCGTCTTGGGCGTTTCGGGCGTTTCTTCAGATTTCCGAGATCTCGAAAAGGCGGCAGAGGAGGGCAATGAGCGGGCCCGCCTGGCTCTAAAGATTTTCCACACTTCCGTTCGCCGGGTCATCGGCGCCTACGCTGCGGAGCTGGGAAGAGTCGATGCCATCACCTTTACGGGCGGAATCGGCGAACACGGGGCAAAGGACCGCGAAGCCATCTGCGAAAATTTGGAAATTATCGGGGCCAAGCTGGACCCTGCGAAAAACGAGGCCAAGGGTCAAAAAGAGTGGGAAATATCGGCGGACGATTCCAAGATTAAAATCTGGGTGATTCCCACCGATGAAGAGCTGATGATCGCCAGAGACACAAAAAAAATTATTGAAAAATAAGGGGAAGGAGCGAGCGCTTACTCATCGTTTTTTCCAGATTTTTTCTAGCCTCGGACGAAGATCTGATCCCCGGAGCCGGAGATCGTCTGAATGATCGTTTTTGTTTTCGGCTGCATGGCCTCCTTGAAGGTTTCCGTTACGGAGGGGAGGCCATCAAAATGCATGGGAATAAAGATCTGTGGGGCTAAGGTTTTGATAAAAAAGATGGGACCGATGAAGGCGTTTTCTCCAAGAGTGGGGTCTACGATGCCGAAGCTGACATCAATGGGATTATTTTTAACTTGATGTAAAATCGACAAAAAGGCTTCGGTCTCCTTTTGCCGAGCATTCTCGTCCATTTCCGGCCAAAGCTGGGCATTGAGGGAGCCGGCATGAAAAAAGGAAACTTCATTCATTTCAAAAAGGATCGCCATGCCTCCATGGTTGGAAGGGAAGCTGGTAAAGGAGATGCCGGCAAAATCAAAGTGTTTTCCGGAAGCTGTTCGGCGGGTGAAATGAGGGTCATAGGCCACTTTCATCCGCTCTGTTTTTTGAATCGTATCGCTTAACTGGAAAATTTTCCCCTTCTTTTCCACTTTTTCCACGTCGTCAAAGAGGACATAATGGGCATTTTTCGCGCCTGGAAGAGTAAAAATCGAAGGAGAATAGTGGACCCGGTCATTTTGCGTTACCAGGAAAAGAATCTCCTTATCGCTGGGAAGCGCCAGTGGCCCGCCGGTGTAATCGACAACTAAAAAATGCTCGTCATAGTCGATGGCAAAGCCGCTGTCGAGAAGATACTGGATTTTAATTAAAGACATAGGAATTCCTTTCCGTAAAGAGGGGCAGGGCCCTTCCTTTTCAAGCGCATGATGAGAAAAAGCA
>CABTZP010000032.1 GCA_902489375.1 uncultured Tissierellia bacterium
CAGACGTGTGCTCTTCCGATCTTGGATGTCGGTTTGCTCACAAAAGCCCGGATCCAGGTGCGAGAGGAAATGCCATTCTTCACCATTCGGTTTTTTGTATAAAATGGCCTCCCCGTCTTCTGACCCGAAAAATTGCCGGCTCACCTCGTATCCTTTTTGTTCCAGCGCCTTTTTCGCCTTTTGATAGGCCCTTTCACGTCGTTCAATATATTCTTTGAGGTCCTTGTTCTCGATCGAATAGGCGTCCACTCTGGTTGCCCCGTCCACCAGTCCATTTCCGGGTGCGGAGAGGTCAGCGATCTTTTTCCAGTAAATATTAACCGGCCCCTCTCCGGTAAACATAAATCTGGTAATCGGTACCCGGTGATGGTGAAATTCCAATTCAAAATAGTCCGGGATCTGATCTGCTTTTAGCGATTCATAAAGAAAGCCGTCTTCTTCAAAGCATTGATAAGATTCCAGCTGGGAGAGAAAGGCCCTTCCTTCTTCTATCGTTTGGAATAAGCCAATTTCTATGCCAAGCCCTTCCTGGTTGAATTCTAAGATGTACATCTTTTCTCCTTTTCTCCCTCATCAAAGGGGTCCTGGATCTTCATTTTAAAAACAAAGGTCCCTTCTTTTTGTTCCAGCTGATAGGGGATTTGATCATGATCAAGCAGCTGACTGACAATGTATAGGCCCAGCCCGCTGCTGTTTTCCTGATTCGAATCGAATTTCTCTTGAAAGCGCTCTTTTATCGGAAGATCATCTCTTTTCGCATCGGTATTTTCGATAAAAAACCAGCCCTGATCGGTTCCAATATGGATCAGGCCCTTCTCGTCGGTGTATTTTACCGCATTGCTCAGCAGGTTGGACAAAATCATTTTTAGGGCGCTTTTCCCGATCCGTATTTTTTCATCGGCCAGATCATTTTGAATGCGAATTTTCTTTTGACTGGCCAGGATTCCGTACTTTTTTAAGAGTTCATCCAATGGATCGCTGATTACAAGAAGCTCCTCATTTTGTTTCAAATGGTCAAGAGAAGAGACGGTCAGCATCTGGGCAATGTTTCGGCTAAGCTCATCTACAATATCAATGCACTGGCCGATATATTGATCCCGATCCTTATATTTTCCAATCTTGTATTTCATATTTTCTAGGATGATTTTAAGACTCGCGAGGGGGGTTTTGAGCTCATGGGAAGAGCCGCGAAAAAAATCATATTTCAGCTGTTCCAGTCGGAGAACTTCCTGGTTTTTCTTTTCCAGATCCTCCATGGCCTGAAGAAGGGTGGAATAAAGGTCATTAATTTGCTCTTTTAACTGCCCGACCTCATTTTTCGCATCCACTTTTAAGCGCGCTGTCTGATCCAGGGCCATCATTTTATCCGTAACTTCCTGAATTTCCTGAATCTGATCGCGAATGGACCGGGCATAAATGAGGGAGACCATCACCGAAAATAGAAGAGAAAAGGACAGAGAATAAGGTAAAATCCCAAGGGTCAGCGCTTTCGCCTCTTTTTGCATATCCGCTGTCGAAATAAACTGAACAAAGACCGGATCACCTGTATTTAAAAAGACTTTTCGCTCTTCGATCAAAAGGGAATTATGCTTACTTTGAGGGTCAATTTGGATCTCTTTTTCAATGGGAATTTCGTTGGAAGGTGTTTTTTCACGAACAAAGGCCTTAATTTCACTGGTTTTTGAGTAAAAATCGAGGGTCTTTTCCAGATCCGTTCGATCTTTTCCATTAAGGTTTTTGGAGATTTGGTCGGCTTTATTTTCAATTTCCACTTTTCTGGCCGATAAATAGATTTTGGGAAAGAGAAAGAAAACGAAAAGGTGAATGAGGATGATCAGGGCGCAAAGAACGGAAAAGATTTGCAGGAACATTTTGGGAAATATTTTTAAGTCTTTCATTTTCTCTCCAGCTTGTATCCCACATTTCGAATCGTCAAGATGCAGTCCAGTTCAAGCTTTTTTCTCAGCTCTTTAATGTAGACGTCAATCACCCGGTCATAGGGAATTTCATCGGTGTCCTTCCAGACATGATCAAGAATCTGCGTTCGGGTTAATGCGCATCCTTCATTTTCCAACAGATAGTTTAAAATTTCGAGTTCCTTGGCATTGACATCGACCGCCTTTCCCCTCACTTTGGCGGTATAGCTGGTAAAATTCACCTCGGTTTCCTGGTATTCGAATTTCTCAATCTTTCCGTAATATTTTTTGATCAAAGAATCCACCTGCGCTTTTAATACCGGCAAAGAAAAGGGCTTTTCGACATAGCCATCGGCTAAATGGGTAAAGGCATCAATCTTGTATTCTTCATCGCTAAAGGCCGTTAAGATCAGCACGGGCAGCTTGCTTGTCTTTCGAATTTCCTTTAAGACCTCCAGGCCATTAATAAAGGGAAGCTGAATATCCAGGATCACCAGATGGATCTGTCCATTAAATTGAGAAAGGGCCTCTTTCCCGTCCTTCGCTTCGATGATATGGTAACCAAACTCGGATAAAAACGCCGCGATCCCTTCCCGGATCAGGGTATCATCTTCGACAACCAGTACGTTCATAAGGCCCTCACTTCATTTCATCAAATTTTTTTCAAACAGACGATGCTTTAAAGATCATTGCTCCCTTATAAATTATACTGAAAGATCGCCCTGGGGGCATTCTTTTTCCGCTGGCTTGTCGTAGGAGATGGCCCCCGTGGGACAGACCTTTTTGCACCGCCCGCAGCGGATGCACTCCAAATGGTTGCAGTTTTTGACCGGATCAATGTTCATTTGACAGACTTTTTTGCATTTTCCGCAGCGGACGCATCGATTTTCATCCAGTCGGTAGCGAAGAAGGGAAATGGGGTTGAAGAGGGAATAGATGGCGCCAAGCGGGCAAAGATATTTGCAAAAAGGCCGGTAAATCACGATCGATAGAAAAATCGTAAGGCCAAGAATGGCCCCTTTCCAGTAGTATAAAAAGCCGATGGCTGATCGCATCCCCTTATTGAGCAAAACCAAAGGAATGCCTCCCTCTAACATCCCGACTGGACAAATGAGCTTGCAGAAATAGGGCGATCCCTGGCCGATTAGGTCAACGAGAAATAAGGGAAGGAGAATGACAAAGACCAAGAAAATGCCATATTTCACTTTCCTAAGCTGCCGATCTCCTTTGAATGTCTCCACTTTCTTAAAAAAGGGAATCTTGTGGAGGAGGTCCTGAATCAGGCCAAAGGGGCAAAGCCAGCCGCAAACGAACCTGCCAACCAGGGCACCGACCAAAAATAAGAAGCCAACCACATAGTAGCTGAAACGATAGTTTGAATTGCCCAGCACCGCCTGGAGCGATCCAATGGGACAGGCCCCCCTTGCCCCGGGGCATGAATAACAATTCATGCCCGGTACACAAAGTTTTTTTAAGTCGCCCTGGTAGATCTTTCCTGTCCTATATCCCGCAAAGTACGAGTTGGTCAGGATCATCCAAAAGGACTGAATAAGATGCCGAAAACGGTCCATGATCTGCTCTCCTTTATCCAATTCCAATACACTCCATACAGATGCGAATCGCTTTTTGGAGGACCGTCATCCCTTCTCCTCTCTGGATTCCATGATAAATCATGGCCATGGCCAGGCAAATGATAAAAAGGCTTATCCCCCGGCTTTTCATCCTCTTTTTTCCCATCACGCGCCGTCCTTACTTTGCTTGGCCTTTGACCTTTTCAAGCTCGGTTTCGATGATCTTTTCCCAGCTCTTTCGATCCCGTGCGCCAGAATAGGTGTCTCCCACAATTTTTCCATTTTTATCCACAAAGAAGGTTTCGGGCAGGGCCTGAATGCCGTTCAAGCGGCCATTAAAATTTGTCTGATCGGGCAATAAAAAGGGATAGGCCGCTTGGGTCTTTTCCTGGATAAGCTTTGCCGTTTCGATGGCCTGCTTGTTTTCTCCCTGGTCATCCACCGCGTCCGTGACAATGCCAACGATATTAACGCCCTTTTTCTGCATTTCTTTTTGAAGGGCTGCTAATTCCGGGATTTCCCTAATACATGGCCCGCACCAGGTGGCAAAGACATTGACCATAGTCAGATCATAGTTTTCTAAATCTTTTTTGCTAAAGGCCTTTCCATTGATATCCTTTGTGACAACGCCGCTGATGTCGTCTCCCTTTTCCTTGCCATAGGCTATGGTATTTTCTAAATCTGATTTTTCGGATAAGACAAATCCGTTTTCCGGACGGTCTTTTTTCTCGATCAGTTCCATTTTGATCTTTCCGAATTCTTCCAAAAGGTCCTGGTCAGCGCCTTTTTTTGTGCTGAGATAGTAATCGAATTTTCCGTCCGATGATGAGCCAATCTTCTTATGATTTTCACATTGGCTAAGCTTTGTCAGGTCTTTTTCTGGCGTATTGGCTTTATACATGCCAATGACGGCAACCCGTTCCAGGCCATTTGCCCACTTTTCGTACCCATCACCCCGGGTGCTGATTTCTGCGTTTTTCTGTTCCTCTGTCATCTTCTGGAAGCTAAGCATGGCATAGTTCAGTTCCTGATCAGTCGGGCTTTGATCATCTAACATGGCCAGTTTTTTCGCTTTCATCTGTTCTTTGATCTTCTCAGTGAGCTGAAACGTAAGGCCCAAATATTCATAAATATATTCATCTTTTGCCTGGATCGTATATTCCGAGGGCTTAAAGGTCTCTTCCTTTTCCCCTTCCAGGCCATCTTTCTTTTCGACGCTTACGATTTGGCTTTGTTCCTGATTGCTTTTTTCCGTTCCTTTTTGACATCCTGTCGCGCTAAAAAGGAAACAGAAGGCAAGAAGTACTGATGTGGCTTTTAAAAGAATTTTTTTCATTTTGTCCTCCCTGAAACATCATCATTGAAGCGGGGGCCGCGTCCGGCTAATTTGATCGGTTTCATCGCCCCGTTTCGCATCGTTATGAATCATAGATTACCCGGTCTTTATGAAATGCTGATGAAATGAAAAAAGTTTTTTAAAATTTTTAAAGAGAACTTGCCCTTGCAAAAGGAAAAAGCGATGACCAATGAATTTCTCATTGGACACCGCCTTTAAATAGAGGAGTCTTTGGGCTTATTGACGCAATTTAAACATTCTTTCATTTCAGCGGAAAAATCACTCTTGTCCGCCGATTCGGTTCGGAGGGTATTGTTTTTTACTTTCCCAGTTCCCGGTCGATCATCATTCTCGCCGAGATATTGTCCCGGGCCAAGGTAAATTGATCAACGATTTCACGGGTAATGTCTTCTTCTTCCGTTTGCTCGGCGATAAACTGGTGCATGAAAATTTCCGTGGCATAGTCATCGGCCTGCTTGGCTAAATCATGAATCTCATAGATTTTCTGGGAAACCTTCTGTTCATGCTCTAAAACCGCCTGGGCAACTTCCAAAGGTTCGCACTGGTTTACTTCCGCCATCTCAATATCGTGCAAAGTCGGCTTTACTCCCCGCTTATGCATAAAATCAATAAAGGCCTTGGCGTGCGCCAGCTCTTCCTCGTGATGCTTAGCCAGCCAGAGAGAATATCCCTTATAATTTTTGTCTTCCATCGCCAGGGAAAGACCGAGGTAAAGGTAAGCTGAATACAGTTCAAAATTAATTTGATCGTTTAATGCCTCTAAAATTTTCTGATCCATAGGATCCTCCTTCGGTGGGTGATACAAATAACCTTTGTGCTTTTTTTCGGTTTTCTAACTTATTTTTACTAAGTTAGCGTTAGCTAGCTATTTGTTAGTATAGGCTTACATAAAATAAAAGTCAATGAAAAAATTCAATCGAATGAAACACCTTTTGCGCATCGGACTTGAATATTTCTCTGTTCTGAAATACTTTAAGTTTATCTTGCCTATTAAAAAAGAGGAGCAAAGGAAAAGCAATGAATTTTATTGACCATTATCATTCTCCCCTCGGTGACCTTTTGACGGTGGCTGACGAAACTGGCCTTATTGGCCTGTGGTTTAAGGGAGAAAAGGATTTTGCCCACTCTCTTTCCGCTGACCCTGCGGAAAGGCAAACGCCAATCCTATTAGAAACTAGGCGCTGGCTGGATATTTATTTTTCTGGCAAGGACCCTGGTTTCCTTCCCCCTCTGCAATTCAAGGGTTCTTCCTTCCAGAAGGCGATATGGAAGCTCCTTTTGCAGATTCCCTATGGGCATACGACAACCTATGGAGAGATTAGCCGTAATTTCGCTGTAAAACAGGGCATTCGAAAGATGTCCGCCCAGGCGGTCGGCGGTGCGGTCTCACATAATAAAATTTCCATCATCATCCCTTGTCACCGGGTGATTGGCGCGGACGGAAGCTTAACCGGTTATGCGGCGGGGCTTGAAAAAAAAGCCCAGCTATTGGCTTTAGAGGGGGTAAGTTTGACCCGTCCTTATCTTTGGTCCTTCCCTTATATTGATTAAGGCGGATGGAAACGGTTATAAATGTTGATGTATGACGATAAAACAGAAAAGGAGTGTTTATGGAAAACAAAGATTTGATTTTAGAGACCATGAAAAAAGCCGGAGAACCCTTAAATGCCGGAAAAGTGGCAGAGCTTACCGGCTTGGACCGCAAGCTTGTTGATAAGGCCTTCGCCGAACTAAAAAAGGAAGGCGCCATCATCTCGCCTGTCCGGTGCAAGTGGGAACCCGCTGAAAAATAACAATAATGCTCCTTCGCATTAGGGCGACTTTTTTTCCTGCCCAAAGCGAAGGGCCTTTTTCTTTTCCATAGAATTTATTCAAACCATAAAAAAGTCGTTCCAATACTGCCTTCATGGGTGGCGTACAATGCCATGAATAAATTGGCGTCGCCAAAACGATGAGATCACATCGAATAACGGAATCAAAAATTTCCTGCTTCGAAGCCCCTTCAGAATAAAAGCTCAAGGCTCATGATAATCATCCAAACATAGGCGCAGGTCTTAGGGATCATCAGGATTCCAACTTTCGGATATTTTTCGCTAAGTAAGGTGACCGGCAGATAACAGCCAAAGGAAATAAGGATGGCCCAAACCATTCTTGTCATATGATAACCATAGGTGTTTGCGGACTTAGCATATAATAGGATGATACCGATGCCTGTCAGGGCAAAAACGCCATTTCGAATGATCGAAAGTTTTTTGTTGCCTTCATCCTCGCACCAGTTATTCTGGGGAAGAAGGCAAATCAAAATGCGGATGATGGCGGAAAGCCAAATCATGATTTCCACTGCCAGGGGAGCTTTCATCTCATAAAAAGTGAATTTCCAAATATAAAGAAGAAGGATATAAAATATTGTCATTGTAATGGATGAGATCTGAAGTCCCTTGCCCATCTGTCTTTTGACCTTTTCGCTGGGTCCTTTAACCGCCCGAAAGACACGGGGAAGCAAATGGAAGGCATCGCCCCCGCATAGGGTGAGGGTGAGGATCCCATAGAGGATAAAAAGGGTATTCCCTTTTGAATAGCGTAAAAATAATATTCCCGCAATCAGATCAAAGAGCAAATAGCTGAGATCAAAGACGACTTCCATCACATCGGCGACACCTGGCTTGTATTTTTCCTGAATCATTTTTTCATTCTCCTTAAACATCTCATCCTTCTAGTTATTTTCTTCTTTTAAACACGCTTCCGCATTGTTGCAAATTTTTTTAAATATTGCCTTCCACATGACCATTTCCTCGTCCGTGAGGCCCTGAAACATCTTCTTTCTAAATTTTTCCTGCAATACAAGCCCTTCATCAATAATGATTTTGGCATCATCTAAAAGATAAATTTCATAATACTTTTTATTATCCGGGCTCTTTTTTTTCTCAACAAGCCCTCTTTCTTCCAGATGTTTCAGAGAGGTTGACACGTGCGATTTCGTTGACTTTCTGACATTGACAATATCCGCCGCCGTATGGTATTGCGGATTACTGTAAAGAAACATCAAGATGTCATATTCCATTTGTGTCAACTGATATTTGTCACACACGGACCTTGTCAGGGTTTCATAATATGCCGTAATCGTCTTATGGCGATCCCAGAAGTGCATGGTAAGCCTCCCTCGCTTTTTTTCTCTCGGCCTCATTTTAATGGGTTCTATTCTATTGGTTCTATTTAGATCTGTTCTGTTTAGAACTATAGTAGGTCTGCAAAGCGTTTTTGTCAAGAAAAAAAGAAAAGTAAAATGCTCTTCGTTTACCAAGTTCAAAAAAAACGGAAAATAGAATCTTTCGCAAAATAAGGCGCTTACCGATATAATAAACATAATTATTTTGCACTGAAAATTAGTTTTTTTAAGCGCTTCAGCGCGAAGCGTGCGGGATGGAGGTTTTGGAGATGGCTGAAACGGGAACAAATAAAAGAAATCTTAGAATTGCCCTGATTTTGGGCACGATCATCGTTGGCGTATCGATTTTTGCCGTGGGGTCCGGCATCAATACTTATGCGACCTTTTGGGCCTTGCTTCCCCCGATTGTGGCGATTGGTCTGGCGCTGATTACCAAAGAGGTCTTTTCCTCTTTATTCTTTGGCATCGTCATCGGCGCTATCCTTTCCTCGGAAAAATCGTTTGCTAAAATGGTTGATCATCTTGTGGTCGATGGCCTAATTACCTCGATCTCTGATACGGCTGGGATTTTTTTATTCCTTATCATTTTAGGAATGCTGGTTTCTCTGATCAATAAATCCGGAGGCACGGCCGCTTTTGGCCGCTGGGCCTCGAAGCGGATTAAGGGAAGGAAAGGCGCGCAGATTGCAACTTTTCTTCTGGGCGTTTTGATCTTTATCGATGACTATTTTAACTGCCTTACGGTCGGTTCGGTCATGAAACCCGTCACCGATCGTCACCAGGTTTCACGGGTCAAGCTTGCCTATATTATTGATGCTACAGCCGCACCGGTATGTATGATCGCCCCGATCTCTTCCTGGGCGGCGGCGGTTTCCGGTTATGCGGAGGGGTCCGGCTTATCAGGCATCGAGCTTTTCGTCAAGGCCATCCCCTTTAATTTTTATTCGCTCTTAACCCTGATCTTTGTGCTTTGCCTGGTCCTTTTCAATGTTGATTTCGGCCCTATGGCCCTCTATGAAGAAAGAGCCATTTATCATGGCGATTTAGGCAAACTGGAAAAGGAAAGCGTCTCCTCTGAAAATGGCCATCCCGATGGAAGGGTTATTGACCTTGTCCTTCCCATTCTCGTTTTGATTGTCATTTCGGTGATTGCGCTGGTCTATGTCGGCGGATTTTTTGAGGCCGGCGGAGACTTTCAGGGAGACTTTATCGGTGCTTTTGGAAATACGGATGCGACGGTTGGACTTCCCTGGGGCGCCATCATCACCTTACTTTTAACGATCGGATATTTCCTTATGCGCAAGACGATTTCCTTTGAAAAAGCCATGGATTCTCTTCCTGACGGCTTTATCTCCATGGTCGCTCCGATCATGATTTTGACCATGGCAACCTCATTAAAAAATATTTCCAATACCCTTTTAGGCTCCGCCGAGTACGTCGGCCGAATGATGGAAGGAGCAGCTGCGGGACTATCGAATTTCCTTCCGGCAGTCATTTTCATTGTGGCCATTCTCCTTGCCTTCGCGACCGGGACTTCCTGGGGGACCTTTGGCATTCTTATCCCTATCGTCTCCAGTATGTTCCGTTTTACCGATCCGATTTTTGTCATCGGCATTTCCGCTTGTTTATCGGGCGCAGTTTGCGGGGATCACCTTTCGCCCATTAGCGATACGACGATTATGTCTTCTGCGGGCGCGGGCTGTCTTCATGTCAATCACGTTTCTACCCAGATTCCCTATGGGTCTGCGGTTGCCATCATTAGCTTTATTTGCTTTCTTCTCGCCGGTTTTACGAACTCCGCGCCGCTTTGCTTAGCCATTGGCGCAGGCATTGTCATTGGGTTTTTATATCTGATGAAGAAGCGCACGGCCCTCGATCAGGCATAGGGACCGGAAGAAAATATAAAACGGCGGAAGAAGGTAGCTTTAGAGGACTTTCGTTCACATGAAAGCTTTGTGGCATGAGGGTTTTGGTGACAGGAAAGTTTTTTGTTAAAAATTTATCATAATGGCTATTCCGCTGAAAGTATTCAGTGGGAATATGTAACTTGGCTTTTTCCACTTATGAAATTTAAGTGGAGAATTGAGACTCGCCCTTTCCCACTTACCAAATTTAAGTGGAGAATTGAGACTCACCTTTTTCCACTTATAAAAATGTAAGTGGAAATTTTAGACTTTGTTTTTTCCACTTAAAAATGGTAAGTGGGACTTTTAGATCTCGTTTTTCCCACTTAAAAATCATAAGTGGAAAAATTAGACTTGGTTTTCCCCACTTAAAAATGATAAGTGGAAATCTGAGACTTGCTGATTCCCACTTAAATTTTGTAAGTGGCTTTTGGCAACTTGATTATTCCCACTGAAATCTTCGTCCCTTTTAAGAAGCTGCCCGCCCTCCCGGCCGCTCCTCTCCATCCTGCTATGTAAATTTCTATCTTTTGCATAGGCTTAATTCTTGTAACATGATTTAAGGAAATTAAAGAAAGGTTCGCCTGAAAACCCCGCCCCTCTGAAAGAAAAGCATCATGCGCCGGGGTTATCTCACAGGCGCTGATCGGCGCGGATATAGGTTCCCGGTGGATTTTGCCGAAGGATCCGGCTGTCCCAGATTTGAAGAGAGCAGTCAGCATAGCGCTTTGGGGTCAGGGAAAAGACCCTCCCCTCCCCGTCCATGAGCTGGTAATGGCTTCCTTTTCGGCAGCGTCTGCAGGCGGGATTGGCAAAGCCAACGGGGCAAAAACGGCTGAACATGGCTTCCAGGGGGCCGGAGCCAAAAAGAATCGGACGGGTGGGACTATCGTGAAAGCGCTCAGCCAGTTCCCACTGGTCTTGAATGGGAAGTTCCGGAGAGATCATGACCCCGTGATAGCCTCGTTCGCAAAAATATTCAAAGCTTTTGCTGTTGGTGACCTGTCCCCCCTGCCAGAGAAATAATTCCAGGTCCAATCCCAATTCTTCCAGCCGTTCGGCTGCCCCGCTCGTTGGACTCACTAGGGCGGATAATCCCTGATCCGCCAAAAATAGGAGGGCCTGATCGACGGATTCAGCGGATGACCAGGCCTGAATCGGGCTTAAATAGGCGCCCAGCCGGGACTTGCCCAGGTCTTTTCGAAGCGCTTTGAGGCCAGGTTCTTTCTTCGCGGAAAGATATAGCTCTTCTAAAGGGAAAACGATCAGCTCATCCTCTCTGTCCTCATGTCCCTCCAGCGAGTCACCGGCCTGAAAATTTGGCAAGTTGAGGATTTTTTTTATCGAAGTCGGCCGTATTCTTTTGGCAAAAAAAGGAATGGGCGGGGCCTGCTGAGTATTATTCGTATCCGATTCCGATAAAAGCCCTTGTGAAAACCCTGTTAATTTTTCAAGGGCGGCCCGGCGAAAGGCATTGATGCCGGAAATATGCCAATGGGGAGCCTCTTCTTCCGATAGGTCAGTCGAAAAGCGGGTCAGCGTATAGGGGGTATTGCCAAGCTTTGCCATCTGCTGACGAATCCGGGATAGCGAGATTCTCCTGTCTGTCTCTTCAGGCGGGGAAGATAGCTCGTCCGAAGAAAAATAAAGCTCTTTTCCGTCGCTTTTTAGGGTCAGCTGATAGGCCTCCCCTCTTTTCGTAAGGTGGAGGCTGAGCGGTTTTTTTTCTTCCTGACGGAATGCCTGCTCCGGAACCATTTTCTGCTTCTGCTGCCAAACCGTTAAGGGAAGGCGAAGAGAGCGAAGGATCCGGGGATGAAAACCCATCAGCTCGACTTCGCCCCCCGTCTCCTGTCCCGCTTTCACCGGTCCCGGCCTTCGCCGGATGATGCCGACCGGAGCCGTGGCAACGGTCTTTCCGGAAGGGCTTTTTAAACTGATCTGACTTCCCTCGGCTGGAAGATACTCTTTTTCCTCTGGCCGGTAGCGTAAAATCCCCTGATCCGCCCTGATCTCAAGAACTTTTCCTAGGGGATAGCCCCAGTGGGTGACTTTGTAGGGACTTAAAAACTCCTCAGACCGGTGTTTTGTTAAAAAAGCCGCCTGAAAGGCGCCTCCCCGATTAAAGGCGATTTCCAGGTTCCGCTTCCGCTCAGGAGTAATGATTTCCCGGTCAGATCGGCCTTTTTTAATTTCCGCTAAGGCCCTTTTAAAGATCGCGGTGACCTGGGCCTGGTATTCGCTGCTGCGAAGTCGGCCCTCGATTTTTAAGGCATCGACCGGGATTTCTGCCAGCGCGCGAAGATAGGGAAAATAGCTCAAATCCTTAGGAGAAAGCCAGGCGGCATCGTCTCGGACGGGCTTCCCATCACAGAGGAGGGGGTAGGATTTTCGTATGCCGTCTTCTGCTTGAA